>JANMHO010000124.1:0-2925 GCA_031375195.1 Rhodobiaceae bacterium | reverse complement strand
CCAGCCAGGCGCCATTTGTATTTGCGTGTTACGTCATCGCGCTCGATCATAACCAGGTTCGGCAGGAGATCGCTGATCCGTGCCAAATTGAGATCGGTTCTGCCGGGCGCCGCATTTTCAGCGCGGATGGCTTCCCAATGGCGGTAAAGGGCGCGCGTGCCAGGGTGCAGAATATGCGATTCCGCTTGGCTTAACTCGTGAATATCATTTACTAGCATCTCATATCCTCGTTTTGGTTAACAGCGCCTGCGGGCCTGTTCCAGCGACGAACTCTTGGGGCGTGTCTTGCAGGTGCCGTGCCAATTCGTGGAAAGATCGGTTGAAAATGAACGAACACGGAAAGTTTCCAGCAAATCAGCCGATATTCAAGGCGCCGGGTGTGGTTGTTGGCCTGATTGCCCTGCTGGCTATGGTGCATCTGGCGCTGGAAATGGGCGGCACGGAAATTCGACTCTGGGTCGTTTATACCTTTGCTTTCATTCCGGCACTTTATCAGTACCGGATTTGGTCGTTTCTGACACACGGGTTTCTGCACGCCGACTGGGTGCATCTTTTCTTTAACTGCCTTTGGCTGCTGGTGTTCGGTTCGGTCGTGGCGCGCAGACTGGGATGGTGGAGGTTTCTGCTGCTTTCAGGGCTGGCTGTTGTCGCCGGGGCCGTCGCCTCGCTTCTGCTGCACTGGGGCGAGGCTGTGATCGTGATCGGCGCATCGGGCGCCGTTTCCGGATTGATGGCCGCGGCAATTCCCCTGATGTATGGGACAAGGCTTCGCGTGGGCGGCAGCCACGCCCATGATCTGTCGCATGTGCTGGCGCTTCGGCCATTGGAAATTCTGACGAACCAGCGCGCGCTTGCATTTACGCTTATCTGGATATTGATAACCTTGTTCTCAGGCGCCAGCGGGTGGACGGGGAATGGTTTCCTTGAAGAAGGGCAAATCGCCTGGGAAGCGCATTTGGGCGGCTTTCTGGCAGGGCTGGTGGCGTTTTATGTGCTGGACCCTCATAACCATTTACCTCCGCCACAGTCGTGATAGACTGTTCCTTCAAGATCAACTCAGAACAGGGAGGTATGCATGGCTGTTTCCCACATTCTTGGCGTCAAGGGCCGAAACGTCATTACGGCCACACCCAAAGAAACAATTGAAAGCACGGCGCACAAGCTGTCGGAACACCGCATTGGCGCGGTTGTGGTGACAGATGACAAAGGCGCCATTGCGGGCATTGTTTCAGAACGTGATATTGTCCGGGCTGTTTCCAAGCACGGGGCTGCGGCGATGGCGATGCCCTTGTCGGGCGTCATGAGCAAGGCCGTCAAGACCTGCAAGGCTGGTGACAGCGAAACTGAACTGATGACGCTGATGACCGAACACCGGATACGTCATTTGCCGGTGGTGGATGGCGGAAAACTGGTCGGCATGATTTCAATCGGCGACGTTGTCAAATTCCGCATTGAAGCCATTGAGCGTGAAGCGGAAGAAATGAAAAGCTATATCGCGTCGGCGGGATAGTATCTATTTTTTGTAGACCACAGCCGGGTCAAACAATTTTTCGTTGTCGGTGAACTCGAGCTTGCCATCGGCGATTTTGCGGTAGAAACAGGATTTGCGGCCCGTGTGGCAGGCAGCCCCCTGGCCTTCGGGCGTTACTTTCAATTGCAGCACATCCTGGTCGCAATCGGTCATGATGCTGGCGACGGCGAATATTTCGCCCGATGTCTCGCCCTTTTTCCAAAGGACCTTGCGCGAACGGCTGTAGAAATGGGCGTGTCCTGTCTCGCGGGTGACGTCAATGGCCTCGCGGTTCATGAAGGCGAACATGAGGAGCGCGCCATCATGGGCATTGGTGACGATCGCCGGAATGAGGCCGTGCTCGTCGAACTTCAGGTTCAGAACCGTCGTTTCGTTGAGCTTGGCCGCCATTAGAGTGAGAAACCGCCTGAAGGGGCCCGCACCAATTCCATGAAGCGGGCTTGTGTTACAGGGTTGGTCTTGAACTCGCCGATGAATTGCGTGGTGATGGTCGCCACATTGCGCTTGCCGATGCCGCGCATGGACATGCAGGTGTGCACCGCCTCAATCATCACGGCAACGCCACGAGGCTTGAGCGTGGTCGCAATGGTATGGGCGATCTGCGCCGTCATGGTTTCCTGGGTCTGCAGCCGGCGCGCGTAAATTTCGACCACGCGGGCCAACTTGGATATTCCGACAACGGATTCAGTTGGCAGGTAGGCCACATGAACGCGGCCCACGAATGGCGCTATGTGGTGCTCGCAGTGAGACGTGAACTCAATGTCCCGCAGCATGACGATGTCATCATAGCCACCAACATCGGTGAAGGTGCGGCTCAGCTCTTCGGCGGGGTCTTTGTCGTAGCCCTCGAAATATTCGCTGAACGCCTTGGTCACCCGGCGGGGCGTGTCCAGCAACCCTTCGCGGGCCGGGTCATCGCCTGCCCAGGCCAAAAGGGTGCGCACAGCGGCTTCGGCCTCCTCCTGGGAAGGCTTTTTGACCCTGGATTTTGCCGATTCAAGCTGGAATTTCTTAACTATGGCGTCCATGCTTCCCTACTCTTAACTCTCTGGCATTCCCATATCATGGGGTGCTAAATCAGGCAAACCATCTTCGCTGCAGGATATGTGAATGATTAACGAAATTTACAACCGGAAAATATTGGAACTCGCCGCTGATATACCCCATTTGCAGCGCCTGCATGACGCGGACGCGACCGCTGTCGCCCATTCCAGGCTGTGTGGTTCCAAGGTTTCCGTCGATCTCAAGATGAAGGATGGGGTGGTGACTGATTTTGGCCAGGATGTAAAAGCCTGCGCTTTGGGGCAGGCGTCGTCTTCAGTCATGGGACGCCACATCATTGGTTCCACGGCGGCCGAACTTCGAGGCCTGAAAGACCAGATGTATGCCATGCT
>JANMHO010000122.1:0-1901 GCA_031375195.1 Rhodobiaceae bacterium | reverse complement strand
CCAATCTTGAAATCGCTCCACACTTTTGCGTAACCATGACTCACCAGCGAACCGGCGACGTCTTCGTGGGTAAAATATTTCCGCAACATCGCAGGTGTTGGAGACTTCGCGTCCCTGGACATGACCTCCGTGTGAATGGCCACCAGCCGTTTTCCTGGCAGTTCGTCTATCCATCCCATGGGCAGCAGTGAAATCGCCTCCTGCCTGTTCCGGGTTTTCTGCGCCGTGATGCTGATCCGGTAAAATTCGCCATGCCGCTCGTATTTGAACAGCACGTTGGCCAGACTGGCGCTGTGATGGCTGGCGCCTTCAACTGGCGGTTTCACACCAAAGGCATCACACAGCTTCACCACCTGCGCCAGGGGATCGCCTTCACCGGCGCCCAGCGTGAAAGCCAAATGGGTAATGCGCGCTGGGGCCACCACCGCAAGCCCCGGCCTGCCATGGATTTCATCATTCAAAACCTGCCGCAGTTCATGGTCCAGCATTTTTATCTCCTGCAACAGGGCTTATGGGGCCGATTTTATGCGGTCAATGTGACGAATATGCAGGCCTTAAGAACTGCTGCTCACCAGTTTTGGCGTTGAATCCGCAAGCTTCGGCGGCTCTTCCAGATCAAGGCTTTCAATGCGAAGCCCGCGCTTCACGATCTTTTCCGCCGAAAGACTGAGCTTTTCCAAATCAGAATTGGCTGATCCGAAATGCTTTTGCAAATCGCCGACGCGCTCCTTCAGCCGCCCCACATCGTCCAGCAATCGCGTCACTTCAAGTTTGATCACATGGGCCTGTTCGCGCATGGCGGAATCCTTGATGATCGCCTGCATGGTCTGGATAAGCAGCATCAGGACATTGGGCGAGGCTATGATGACGCGCGCGCGATGGGCCTTCTGGATCACATCTTCATATTTTTCGTGCAGGTCGGCATAGATGGATTCAGATGGCACAAACATGATGGCCGTCTCATGGGTTTCACCCGGGATCAAGTATTTTTCCGCTATGTCTTTCACATGCCTCGCCACATCGCCCCGCAGCCGCGCCTCTGCTGCGCGAACATCGGCATCGCCCTTGGCTTCGCGCAGGGCGTTGAAGGCTTCCAATGGAAACTTCGCGTCGACCACCAGCCTGAGTTCCGAATCCGGCAGGCTGATCAGGCAGTCCGGCCGCATGCCATTGGAAAGGGTGGGTTGAAACGCATAGGCCTTGCTGTGCAAGCCATCCGTGATGATCGCTTCCATGCGGCCCTGGCCATAAGCGCCGCGCGCCTGTTTGTTGGAGAGTATATCCTTGAGCGAGATCATCTCGGTTGAAAGCGACGTGAGATTTTTCTGTGCCGCATCGATGACCGCCAATCTTTCATTGAGTGTCGCAAGCGACTGTGTTGTGCGCTCGGATTGCTCGCTCAACCCCAATCCCACACGCTGGCCCACCAGATCAAGCCTCTCATCAAGTGTGCGCGTCAAATGCACTTGAGCGCCCTGGGCCTGGTCCGCAAAATTGCGCAAGCTGCCCGCCATCTCTGCCAGGCGATACTCAAGGTCCGAGGCCCGCTGCAGCGCCTCCCGCGTCTCGGCCCGGCGCGAACCATGCGCCCGCCATGTGACGATGAGTGTCGCCAATATGAGCAGCAGCGCCAGCCCGCCGCCCGCCAGAAAAACATCAAGCAAGGTGAAAGCCGACGAACCGACTTGAAGAACAATGTGATCGAGTTGCATGGGGTGATTGTAAACCGATTCGCCTGAAAAGGCGTGGCCCGTCCACACTCAACTAAGCGTGGACGGGCCCTTGACCCGCACAACTCGGGACGGCGACAGGAGCCGCACAGGTCAACTCGCTCACATACAGGGGTAGCTTTTAATTCCCGAAATTATTCCCTCTCAAGAACCAGTTCTTTGACTGGCTGA
>JANMHO010000100.1:0-8605 GCA_031375195.1 Rhodobiaceae bacterium | reverse complement strand
GTGGCGGTCATCACCAACAGGTCGGTCGCCTTGTCAGCTTTTGCCTGCAGGGCCAAACGCTGATGCACCCCGAAGCGGTGCTGCTCGTCAATGACGGCAAGACCCAGGTTGTTGAAGTCCACGCCCTCCTGAAACAGCGCGTGGGTGCCGATGAGAATGTCAGTTTCTCCGGACTGGAGCTGTTCAAGAATTTCATCACGCTGTTTGCCTTTCTCCCGGCCCGTTAAAACAGCAACGGCAATTCCGGCGGCATCACACAGGGGAGAGAGGGAAGCAAAATGCTGGCGGGCCAGAATTTCAGTTGGCGCCATAAAGGCGCCCTGCGCGCCGCACTCAACCGCTGTTGCCAGCGCCAGCAGGGCCACGATGGTTTTGCCGGACCCCACATCGCCCTGCAGCAGGCGCAGCATGCGTTCCGGGGCTGCCATATCGCCGTTGATTTCGGTGTTGGCGGCCATTTGCCCGGCTGTCAGTTGATAGGGCAGGGCTGCGATGATCTTGCTTCTGAGGTGGCCCATGCCGGCAAAGCTTTGGCCAGCGGCGCGTTTCATGTGGCCGCGCACCAGGCTCAGGGCGAGTTGATTGGCGAGCAGCTCATCATAGGCCAGGCGCATTCGGGGTGGCGAGGTGAGTGAGGCAATTTCTGCGATTTGCGGGTTATGCAGGGCGTGCAGCGCCGCGGTAAAATCCGGCCAGTGGTGGCGTTGCTTCCAGGTCTCGTCCTGCCACTCGCCCAGTTCGGGCAGCAGGGCGACTGCGGCACGAATGGCGCGGGCGAGTATTTTGGACGAAAGGCCAGCCGTCAGCGGATACACAGGCTCAATCAATGGCATGTGGCTGAAGTCTGCGACGTTAAGGATGTGGTCCGGATGGGCGATCTGGGGTTCGCTGCCATACCAGCTAATCTCGCCGGAAATGAAACGGGTTTCGCCTTCGGGCAGGCTGCGCATCAGGTGGTCCGCGTGGGCGTGGAAAAACACCAGCGTGAGCGTTCCGGTACCGTCAAATACCTCAACCCTGTAGGGCAATTTTTTACTGAGGCTAAGGGGTGGCTTGTGCTTTCCGACAGTCACTTCAATGGTTACTGTTCCCGTTCTCGGAAGATCTGCAATGCAGGGGCGGAAGCGCCGGTCCACCAGTGCGGTTGGAAGGTGAAACAGGAGGTCAACAATGCGGGCCTCGGCCGCACTGTCGCCACGCAGCAGTTTGCCCAGGAGTTTTTCAAGCTTGTGGCCGATGCCCTTGATGCCGGAAGCACTGGCAAAGAGCGGATTGAGAACTGTGGGACGCATGTGGCCATTTTGTTTGGGAAGTTGTTGCAGCGCAAGTGGAGAACGGGCTATTCAGGCGGTTCATGAATAATTCCACCGACACATTGGAACTGCGCCGGAAGCGGCTGCTATGGCGGGCATGCCACCGCGGCATCAGGGAAATGGATTTGCTGATGGGTGGTTTTGCCCAAAGCCGCTTGGCTGGAATGAGCGGCCAGGAGCTGGATGAGTTTGAGGCGATGATCGAGCTGCCCGATCAAGAGATGCTTTCGTGGATCAAGGGTGAGGTGCCGGTACCTGCGAAATTTGACAGCGTCATGTTAGGAGAGTTGTTGCAGTTCCGGCCATGACTGATATTTCCAAACTCATCCCGCGACTGAGTGTATCGGGTCGCGTTCCATTGTCGGGCGTACCGCAGGGCCTGGACGCGCTGCTGTTGCCGCGCATCGCGGAGCATTTGGGCGCGATTCCCCTGCTGCACGTCTGCATTGATGACCAACGCCTTTCAACGCTGGCCGAGCAAATCAGTTTTTTTGCTCCCGGCCTGGAGGTGTTGCGGTTTCCGGCCTGGGACTGCTTGCCCTACGACCGGGTTTCGCCATCCGCCGATGTCCTGGCGCGCAGGCTCGCAACGCTGGCTCAACTCAGCATCAAATCCGCCAAGCCCCGGCTGGTTTTGACAACAGTGAATGCGGCGCTGCAGCGCGTTGCGGCGCGTGATGCCATTGGCAAATCCTCTTTCACGGCAGCGCCCAGCCAGCGGGTGAACAGCGACGCGCTGCAGGCGTTTCTGGCGGGCAATGGGTTTTCGCGATCGAGCACGGTGGTCGATCCGGGTGACTTTGCGGTGCGGGGCGGCATCATAGATATTTTCCCGCCCGGAGCCGAGAACCCGGTGCGGCTGGATTTCTTTGGCGATACGCTGGAATCCATCCGCGAGTTTGATCCGCAAACGCAGCGCTCGACGGTCACGCTCAGGAAACTCTTGCTGATGCCCGCCAATGAAGTCCTGATTACGCCGGAGACGATTGGCAGGTTCCGCACGGGCTATGCGGCGGCATTTGGCGGGCTGGACCTCAATGATCCGCTCTATGAATCGATTACCAGTGGCCGGCGCTATCAGGGCATGGAACACTGGATGCCGCTGTTTCATGAGCGGCTTGAGACTTTGCTGGATCATTTGCCAGGCTCGCCGATATCGCTGGATCAGGGAACCGACGAGTCAATTCCTGCGCGCCTTGAACAGGTGTCGGAATTTTATGACGCCCGCCGCGAAGCTCGCGAGAAGGGCTCGTTTGGCGCGGCGCCTTACAAACCGCTGAAGGCAGAGCGGCTTTATATAGGCGATGAAGAATGGAAGCAGTTGCTGGCAGACCGTGCGACGCTGGCATTATCAGCTTTTGAGAGTCCGGATGCGTCCAGTATTTCGTTTGGCGGCGGGAGGGGGCGGAGTTTTGCGGCTGAACGCGCTGTAACCGGCACGAGCCTTTATGATGCTGTCAAAGCGCACACGGAAGACCTCCGCAAAGTGGGCAAACGGGTTCTGATTGCAAGCTGGACGGAAGGTTCCCAGGAGCGGCTCCATGGCATCCTGAAAGATCACGCCCTGGCTCCGCTTGCCGCGGCTGCGACGTGGGCTGATGCCAGCACGCGGGACCAGTCGATTGTCAGCCTCATCGTCCTGGGGCTGGAAGAGGGTTTCGAGACTGACAATCTGATCATCATTGCCGAACAGGATATTCTGGGTGACCGTTTGGTTCGGAAAGCCCGCAAGAACAAAAAAGCCGCTGATTTCCTGTCTGAACTTTCAGCCCTGTCGCCCGGCGATCTTGTGGTGCATGTGGATCACGGCATTGGGCGCTTTGAAGGCCTCAAGACCATAGAAGTGCAGGGTGCCCCGCATGATTGCCTGCTGTTGGTTTATGCGGGAAATGACCGGCTGTTCCTGCCAGTTGAAAATATTGAATTGTTGACCCGCTATGGGGCGGAAGATAACGGCACGCAGCTTGACCGGCTTGGCGGCGGTGCCTGGCAAGCCAAGAAAGCCAGGCTCAAAGAGCGTATCCGTGAGATTGCCGAGGACTTGATAAAGACGGCGGCGGCCCGCGAGTTGAAACCGGGTGATATTCTGCCACCACCTGACGGCGCCTATGATGAATTCTGCGCGCGCTTCCCTTACGAAGAAACTGAGGATCAGCTCACGGCTATTGAAGCGGTCTTGAGCGATCTGCAGAAGGGCCGCCCCATGGACCGGCTGATTTGCGGCGATGTTGGCTTTGGAAAAACCGAAGTTGCCCTGCGCTCTGCCTTTGTGGCTGCGTTGAACGGCAAGCAGGTTGCTGTTGTCGTGCCAACGACTCTGTTGGCGCGGCAGCACTTTGCAACGTTCACCGAGCGTTTCAAGGGTCTGCCGCTGCGTATCGCGCAAGCATCGCGGCTTGTGGGCCGCAAGGAAGTTGACGCGGTAAAACACGGGCTTGAAACTGGCGATGTTGACATCGTCGTTGGCACCCATGCACTTTTGACTGGCGCCATCAAGTTCCGTGATTTGGGGCTGCTCATCATCGACGAGGAACAGCATTTTGGCGTGAAGCACAAAGAGCGCCTGAAGGAAATGCGCGCCAATGTGCATGTGTTGACGTTGACGGCCACGCCCATTCCCCGCACGCTGCAATTGGCCTTGTCGGGTGTGCGGGAGTTATCGCTCATCACCACGCCGCCGCTGGATCGTCTTGCGGTTCGCACCTACATTTCTCCCTTCGATCCTGTCATCATTCGGGAATCCCTGCTGCGCGAGCATTACCGGGGCGGACAGAGTTTTTATGTTGTGCCGCGCATAACGGACCTCACGGAGATCGGTGAATTCCTGCGCGAGAGCATTCCTGAAATCAAGTTCAGGGCCGCGCATGGGCGGATGGCGCCAACCGAACTTGAAGACATCATGGCGGGATTTTATGACCGGAAGTTTGATGTGCTGCTTTCAACGACAATCGTTGAATCGGGGCTTGATATTCCAACCGCCAATACGCTGATCATTCACCGGGCGGATATGTTCGGCCTAGCCCAGCTTTATCAGTTGCGCGGGCGCGTGGGGCGGTCAAAGCAGCGGGCCTATGCGTTGCTTACTACGCCGCCAAACCGGGTGCTCACGGAAGCCGCCGAACGGCGCCTGAAAGTCTTGCAATCGCTTGATTCACTGGGTGCCGGTTTTACACTGGCCAGTCACGATCTTGACCTGCGGGGTGGCGGCAATTTGCTGGGCGAGGAGCAATCCGGCAACATCAAGGAAGTTGGCTACGAGTTGTATCAGGCCATGCTTGAGGAAGCGGTGGTCAAAATGCGGACGGGTGGCGCACTGGAAGAGGCTGAGGGCACCTGGTCGCCGCAGATCAATGTGGGAACTTCGGTTTTGATCCCAGACAAGTATGTTTCGGATCTGCAAGTGAGGCTTGGGCTTTATCGCCGCCTGGCAGATTTGCGTGAACAGTCCGATTTGGAGGCTTTCGGGGCGGAGCTGCATGACCGTTTCGGAAGGCTTCCGGAAGAGGTTGAACATCTGCTTGAAGTTGTTGGCATCAAGCTGCTGTGCCGCGCGGCCAATGTGGCCAATGTGGACGCGGGACCCAAGGGAGTTGTGCTGGGCTTCCGGAAAGACACGTTCCCCAATCCCGCTGCATTGGTGCAATGGATCGGCGGGCAGGGCACTTTGGCCAAGCTGCGGCCCGATATGAAACTGGTGATCCTGCGCACCTGGAGGACACCGGAGGAGCGCCTGAAGGGTACGCGGCAGATCATGCAGAATTTGGTGAAGCTAGCTGCCTGATCGCGTCAGCCAGAACCTGCGCCGGCTGTGCACCCATGATGCCCTGCTTGCGGCCTAGGATGAAGCAGGGGACGCCTGTCACGCCCATGCGCGAGGCTTGTTCAACTTCGGCTCTCACGGCCTCCAAATCGGTGTCTTGCTCGAATTTGGCGGAAATTTCTGTCGCGTCCAGGCCCGCTTCGGTCGCGATTGCGAGAAGCACTTTGCGGTCGCCCACATCTTTGCCCTCATTCCAGTAAGCCATAAACAGGCGCTCGGCGACATCATGCTGTTTGCCTGTGGGGTGGCTCCAGCGGATGAGCCGGTGTGCATCGATGGTGTTTGGGGTGCGGGTGATCTTCTCAAATTGAAATGGCACGCCGTCTTCGCTGCCTGCTGCAATCAGTGGATCATGGATTGTCTTCAGGCGTTCCGGCCCGAATTTGTTTTCCATATATTCGCGCCTGCTCATTCCCTCTTTTGGAATGCTGGGGTCGAGCAGGAATGGCCGCCAATTCACTTCAACCTTGATGTCATCAATTGAAGCTATGGCCTTGTCCAAGCGGCGTTTTCCGAGAAAGCACCACGGGCAAATAACATCAGAGACAACATCTATTTCAAGCGTTTTCATGGATTGCGCCACAGGGTTGTGGCTTCAAATCCGGGCAGCGGCTGGGCATCGGGCCTGCCGATGTGATTCCACCGCGCCACCCATTGGCCGCCTGCGTCATAAAACGGAATGATGTAGAAGCCGGACACCAGCAGGCGGTCGAGGGCGCGCACGGCGGAGGCGAATTCCTCGTGGCCCTTGGCGGTGAGCAACGCTGCAATGGCCGCGTCCACAGTCGGATCGGCAATGCCCGGATAATTTCGCGTTCCCTCGGTGGTTTTGCCGTCGGAGCCAAAATAGAGTTTTTGTTCGTTGCCGGGTGACAGTGAATTGAACCAGGTGGCGGGGATCATGTCATAGTCATAGGTTTTCTGCAGCGATGCAAATTGGGCGGAATCCACAATGCGCACATCGGCCTGGATGCCGATCTGCTGCAGGGTGCGCTGATAGTGGAGCGCTATCTTTTCCTGATCCTTGTTCTGGATTGAAATGGTGAATGCGAAGGTCTCGCCTGCCGCATTTGCAAGGCCCGTGTCCTTTATGGTCCAACCTGCTTCGGCCAGAAGATCAACGGCTTTGCGCAGTTGCTTCCGGTCACGCCCTGAGCCATCGCTGACGGGGAGCCTGTAGGAGCCATCAAGAAAATCGGCGCGCAGTTTCGCTGAACCCAAAATCTTCAATTCCGCCGCGTCCGCTGGCTTGTCCTTGGATGAAAGTGCGGAGCCTGAATAATAGCCATAGGTGCGCTGATAGGCGTTTGAAAACAGGTTGGCATTGGCCCACTCGAAATCAAAGGCATACATCAGTGCTTCGCGCACGCGGGGGTCTTCAAATATCTTGCGGCGGGTGTTGAAGGCAAAGCCACTGGCGGGGGCGGGAGAGCGCTGGACAATTTTTTCCAGCGTTACCTTGCCATCCTTCACGGCCGGGAAATCATAGCCCGTGGCCCAGCGCACCGGGTCTCCTTCGGTTCGAACATCCGCGTCACCCTTCTTGAAGGCTTCAAAGGCCGCGTTGGCATCGCGGTAATAATCGTAGCGGACCGTGTCAAAGTTCCATAGACCATTGGTCAGCGGCAGTGACGCCCCCCAGTAGTTCGGGTTCTTTTTGTAGGTGATGCTTTCGCCGGGCTTTGCCTCGGCGATCATATAGGGGCCGGAGCCGATGATAGGGGTCATGGAAGATTCATCGAAAGCTTTTCCGTCCCATGCGTGCTTCGGCAGGATAGGCATCACGCCCATGACGAGCGGCAATTCACGGTCGCCAACTTCCTGATGGAATGTCACAGTGCGATCATCGGGCGTTTCGACTTTGGTGATTTTTGAATAGGAGTTTTTATAGTTGGGCCGCCCCTTGTCGCGCAGGATTTCCATTGAAAACACAACGTCGGCTGCCGTCACCGGTTTGCCATCGGAGAATTTGGCATCCCGCCTGATCTTGAAAGTGAAGGCCTGGCGATCATCGGAAACCTCGATTGACTCGGCCAGCAGGCCGTAGAGTGAGAAGGCCTCGTTCCAGTTTCGGCCCAAGAGACTCTCGAAGACGTAGGTGCGGACGCCAGTTGCCGACGTGCCTTTGACGATGAAGGGGGAAAGGCTGTCAAACGTGCCCGTCACAGCCTGTTTCAGTGCTCCGCCCTGGGGCGCATCGGGATTGGCGTAGGGCAGGTGCTTGAAATCCGGCGGAAGGGCAGGTTCGCCGTGCATCGCTATCCCGTGCTTTGGGGCGGCGTTTGCCGGCAACAAGATGAAGCCACAGAATAGCGCCGCCGCAATCAAAGCCTTGAATTTCATGAAGCTCTCCTTGAGCCTTGGCTACCGCACAATAATGTTTGAAAATTGCCAGGGATCTTTCCGGTCCAGCTTTTCCTCGAAGAATTTTCCGCGGCCCTGAAGCGGTGTCCAGTCGGTGTAGACGCCATTTAGTATGCCAAGATAGGGAGTTTGCACCTCGAGGCAGCGGTGGAAGTCCATCTCCTCTGTTTCCACGATGCCAGCCCTGGGGTTTTCAATAGCCCAGACGAGTCCCGCCAGAACCGCTGAGGTCACCTGCATGCCGGTCGCATTCTGATAGGGAGCAAGCTTGCGGGCCTCGTCAATGGAAAGCTGCGAGCCATACCAGTAGGCATTCTTCCTGTGGCCATAAAGGAATACGCCGAGCTCATCGCCGCCATCCACGATCTCATGCTCTTCGAGTATGTGGGACGTGGTTTGGCGCTTGCCGCCCTTGCCGAACATTTCCAGCACCGAGAGCACAGCGTCATTGGAGGGATGATAGGCGTAGTGGCAGGTGGGCCGGTAGATGACGCTATTTCCCTTCCGCACGGTGAAATAGTCAGAAATGGAAATCGCCTCGTTATGGGTAACCAGCAAGCCAAACTGCGCGCCGGCGGTGGGAACCCAGGTGCGGACGCGGGTGTCGGCGCCAGCCCTGTTGAGGTAGATGGCTGCCCCGCAGCCCGTCTTGTGCCGCCTGCCATCAAAGGGCAGCTTCTTCTCATGGGTGCCCCAACCCAGTTCCGCAGGCTGCAGCCCCTCTGAAATGAATCCGTCCACCGACCAGGTGTTGATGAACACGTCAAGCGGCTTCGGGTTCTTGGCGCGCTGGGTGTCACGCTCGGCGATGTGGATGCCTTTGATGCCGAGGCGTTTCATCAACCGTGCCCAACCCTCGCGCGTCGCCGGTTCCTTGACAGCGATCTTCATGTCGCGCGCCATGTCGAGCATGGCTTGTTTGACAAGCCAGGAAACCATGCCAGGGTTTGCGCCGCAGCAGGAAACGGCGGTTGGTCCCGTGACAAGCTGCTTGCGCAACGTGCGGAGCTGCTCGCGCACGGCGTAATTGGTGCGGTCAGCGTTATCGAGCTTGGTGTTGTAGTAAAAGCCTGGCCATGGCTCGTTTACTGTGTCGAGGTAAAGCGAA
>JANMHO010000099.1:0-1521 GCA_031375195.1 Rhodobiaceae bacterium | reverse complement strand
CGGTAAATCAACCCTCATCGGCAGGCTTCTCTACGAGGCCAAAATGCTGTTCGAGGATCAGTTGCTGGCTCTCGAAGCCGACTCCAAAAAGATGGGAACCCAGGGCGGCAATCTCGATTTCGCACTGCTCGTTGATGGCCTTGCCGCCGAGCGCGAACAGGGCATAACGATTGACGTGGCCTACCGCGCCTTCACCACCGACAAGCGCAAATTCATCGTGGCCGACACGCCGGGCCACGAACAATACACCCGCAACATGGCAACAGGGGCTTCGACAGCGGACCTCGCCGTAATCCTGATTGACGCGCGAAAAGGCGTTTTGACCCAAACCCGCCGCCACACTTTCATAGCAACCCTACTCGGCATCAAGCATCTCGTCGTCGCCATCAACAAGATGGACCTGATGAACTACGACCAGAAGGTGTTTGAAAGTATCGAAGCCGATTACCGCGCCTTCGCCAAAAGCATTGGGGCTGATGAAATCACCTGCATTCCGCTGTCAGCGCTGGTGGGCGACAATGTGGTTGATCCCTCCACCGCCATGCCCTGGTATCATGGCCCCACACTGATGGCGCATCTCGAAACCGTGCCGGTCGATGATGATCTGGCAACCAAGGCCTTTCGCATGCCCGTTCAATGGGTGAACCGTCCGGACCAGAATTTCCGCGGCTTCTCCGGCGCCATTGTCAGCGGTTCGGTCCGCCCAGGTGACGCCATAAAAGTTCTGCCCTCTGCCAGGACAGCAATAGTCGAACGCGTCGTCACCTATGGCGGCGACCTCGCGGCGGGTGTTGCCGGGCAATCCCTCACCATCACGCTTGCCACGGAAATTGACGTGAGCCGTGGCGACATCATCTGCAATGCCGCCGATCCCATCGAGGTGTCCGATCAGTTTGAAGTGGAGGTCCTGTGGATGGGCGATGAGCCCATGCTGCCTGGCCGCCCCTACATCATCAAGGCTGGAACCCGCCAGGTTCCCGGCACACTCGACAGCCTGCGCTACAAGGTCAACGTCAACACCATGGAGCATGTGGCGGCAAAAACGCTCGCGCTGAATGAAATCGGCGTCTGCCATCTGGAACTGGACAGCGCCATCGCATTCGCGCCCTACACGGACAACCGCCATCTCGGCGGCTTCATCATCATCGACCGCTTCACCAACACAACCGTTGGCATGGGGCTGATCCACTTCGCATTGCGCCGCGCCTCGAACATCCATTGGCAGGCCATGGATGTGAACAAGGTCTCGCGCGCCGGCATCGCCAAGCAGAAACCCACCGTGCTGTGGTTCACGGGCCTGTCGGGTTCCGGCAAATCCACCATCGCCAATCTGGTGGAAAAGAAGCTCCACGCCATGGGCCACATGACGTATCTGCTGGATGGCGACAACGTCCGCCACGGCCTCAACCGTGACCTGGGCTTCACCGATGCGGACCGCGTCGAAAACATCCGCCGCGTCGCCGAAGTTTCAAAACTCATGGTCGACGCCGGATTGATCGTGCTGGTCTCTTTCATTTCCCC
>JANMHO010000068.1:0-1842 GCA_031375195.1 Rhodobiaceae bacterium | reverse complement strand
CGCCAGTAACGGTGACCAGAAATTGAAAGAGGTTTCCAAGGCGTTTCTCCCTAGCCGTGAGACTTTCAAGAAGGATGCTGGTTTGAGACTAAGGAGTCGAGTCCTTCTTCTTGCGCATCCGCCATAGTTTTCGGGCTAGCTGCCTTGGTGTCTTAGGCTTCACCAACTTGTTGATACATCAACCGCCGACCAGCTGCCCCACGGATAGCATCATGGGTGCGTTCAGTATCTGAAACGCCAAGTGCTGAGCGGCGATTGCACCTAAAATCAAATTCGGCCAAATAACGGTGAAGGTGAGCTTCGCCGCAATGCTGATAGATGCCCTTCATGCCCCGTTTGAAAACAGACCATACGTTTTCAACTATGTTGGTATGGACGTTTCCACGGACATACTCATTCTTGGAATGAATGACCGTGTTATGGGCTGCAAACTCTTTGCCTGTCTCTGTATAAATGCGGCTTTCGTCGGTGTGCAGGGTTGACTTGTGGGATACGTTCTTAACCAGAATATCTCGGACGGTTTCCGATGTGGCTTGCTGGACATGGAATGAACGGACATTTCCGCCACGCTCTACCAGACCAACGATAATATGTTTCTGAGCACCGCCTTGCTTACCGCCCCTTGTAGGTGGGGGAGAATACTTATTGCGGATACGAGGCGTCTCGCGTGGGAACCCCTTGAAGTCACTTGCCGGCAAAATAGTCCGCCATTTTGTCCCAGTACATTTTCCTCCAGCCATCAGCAAGGTGTTCGCTGTGGCCATCGGGAATGCCGGTGTGATCGAACACGAGTTTGGTGCCGCTGCCCGCTTTGCTGAGCCTGAAGCTTACAATCGAAAAATCACCCTTGGGCCAGGTTTTGGCGCGCCAAGCCTGCACAATCATTTTGTTGTCAACGAGGTCAAGATTGATACCGCTCACCCAGCCACCGTGGGCCGAGAATGCTCCGCCGATTTTCTTGCTGATTTTGGCTGGGCCGTTTTTCGTGAAGGCTGTATGGCGGCGCGACTCCATGTAAGCTTGGTAGACTTCGCTGGGTTTTGCCTTGAATGTCACTTCCTGATGAATTCTATTCGCCATTCTTGCCTCCCGTTTATTTAACCAATCAGTTAATTATTGTTCAACCATGCAAGCCTGTCAAGCCCGTGGAGAATCAAAGTCCGATTGTAAGGGGCTGTGCGGACTTTTCGACGCATCGCCGACAACCACTTCAAAACTCAATAATTTCAACCGGTTGGAGTCGTTATCCATTTCTTGACACAATTACCCCCCGTAACTATGGTGCGCTCGATTTTGAGGGGTGGTGTTTGCCGCTTTTGATCTTGGATTTGGGTGGGATGATGAAAGACTCTGACCGGCTCAAAGACCTTGGCAAAAAGCTCGATAAAACCCTTGAAGAGCGGCGCGGCGCATCCGGTTCTGACACTCAGGAAGGGTCTGCCGCGGGTCTCGCAATGCGGGCGGTCAGCGAACTTATCGTGGGACTTCTTGTATGCATGGGCCTGGGCTGGGCAGCTGATAAATATCTCGGCACTGCCCCCTGGATCATGCTGGCGCTGATGCCGATTGGGCTTGCTGCGGGGGTTGCAAATGTGATGCGCCTGTCGAACAGCAAGCAGGCTGAAGAATTGCTCGGCGGCAAGGGGCCTGTGCCCCCCGCCGCCATAGACGATGAAGATGAGGATTGAACGTGGCCACTGCTGCACCTGAACACGGCGAAAAGATTATCGACCCCATCCATCAATTCGTGATCAACCGCATCATTCCAATTGACATCGGCGGCCTCGATTTATCCTTCACCAACTCGGCGCTGTGGGCGGTGATCGCCACGCTCTGCGCTTC
>JANMHO010000139.1:0-2360 GCA_031375195.1 Rhodobiaceae bacterium | reverse complement strand
GAGCGGAGCTGCTGGGCGAGCCAGACCGACGACACATTGACATCGCGCACGAGATAGCCGCGCCTGGTCTTGTAGAGCTTGAAGATTATTTTCTTGCCGCCGGAGAGCTGGGTGTTCACGATCAAGATGTTTTTTGTGCCTGAGCAGCCGGTGATTTTCAAACCGCTGCCGGAAAACCTGCTGGCGTGCCTGGCCATGAAGCGGCCAATGAAGCCGCGGGTCAGGGCCACATATTCAGCTTTCTGATCCTTGTTCAGCGCCGCCTTGTTTGGCCCCAGGG
The DNA here is from genome assembly GCA_031375195.1 of Rhodobiaceae bacterium. Lineage (GTDB taxonomy): Bacteria > Pseudomonadota > Alphaproteobacteria > Rhizobiales > Aestuariivirgaceae > Aestuariivirga. Next base: position 2,080 of record JANMHO010000139.1, on the reverse strand, counting down.
CGAACATGGCGATGTCGTTCAGGTCCGTGTAGCGCGAGGCGACGCCGGAGAACGCCCCGGGCGAGCCATTGCGGGCCGCGCCCATCATGGCATTGCCGGCATTGGTGATGAATGTTGTCGCCTCGCAGGCGTTGAGCGCCGTGCTGGTGCAGACAAAAATTGAAAGACTTACAAGTAATACCGCAATCCAACGTGCCCGCATTGCATTAGTCCCCACTGCGGCTATGTGAATCAGATTGAATCTGAGTCGCAAGAGTCAACGGGGCCGGAAACGAAAATTATTCCTTGTCCTTGCCCTTCACGCCTTTGATTTTGGCTTCGCGCAAGTGAAGACCGGCGCGGGTGCCTTCGATATCCTCTGCCTTGGCCAGGTCGTAGGTACGCTTGCGAAGCTCCATGACGAGTTCATTGCGGTCCTCGATGTGGGCGATTTCACTGAAGGGAACCGGTTTGCCAATGCGCACATTGAGCCCGGTTCCAATGCGGCGCGCCGTTTCGCGGAACACGAGGGAGAGCCTGAGCGTCAGGCTCAGGTGGCTGGCGAGCTGGAACAGGCGGCTGTTCTGGCCGGTGAAGAATATGGGAACGATGGTCGCCCCGGAATTGCGCAGGAGCTTCGCGGTGAAAGGCGCCCAGGGCAAATCAACGGCCTGGCCCCTGTGGGGTTTTTCGGAGGTTGCGACACCGCCGCCTGGAAAAATTCCAACCGCATGGCCATCACGCAACCAGGCCTGGGCGGCAATCCGTGAACTGACATTGGTTTCGCGGGCCTCGCGGGTGGGCGCGAAGGCCACGGGCAGGAGATTGCCAAGCGCTTCCGGGGCCTGGCAGAGAACATCATTGGCCAGCACCTTGGTATCGGGCCGCACCTTGATGGCAAGCCAGGTCAACGTGATGCCATCCAGCACGCCATAGGGATGATTGGCGATGAAAAGCACGGGGCCAGCCGCTGGCGTCAGCGCCAGTTCGGCTTCATCATACAAGACATTGAGCTTGAGCAGGCGAATGGCGGCATCAAAGAAATTCTCGCCGTCCTTCACGCTTTTCTGGTGCTGGAAATACAGTTTCTTGAGTTTGCGCTGGCCCCCCATTTTTTCAATGGCCTGAATGACCACGCGCTGGATCGCCGGCTGGTCCGAAGTTGAATAGGAGAAACGGACCTTCTTCGGCTTGCTCGCTGGCTCTGGCGGTTTGGGCATCTGGTGGCTTGGAGCGCTCATTTGGATTTGCTGGCTGTTACCACTTACATGCTCTATTTGAGGGCGTCGATAGGAGAAGTTCATGTTCAAGCTCTACGCGCGAAAGGGCGCCGGTTCACTGGCGGTGGAGGCGTTGCTGGCGGAATGCGCCGCCGCGCATGAAATCATTGATGTCCCGCGCGAACCTGGAGGCTCGCTCGCGCACAGCTTCCAGATGATAAATCCCCGTTCAGAAGTGCCAGCTCTACGGCTGCCAGATAACAGCATCATGACGGAAAGCGCCGCCATGATGATCTACCTTGCCGATCTATATCCAGAGGCTGGATTAGCGCCATCTGCTGCTTCGCCCCAGCGGCCGCGATATTTGCGCTGGATCCTGTATTTCGCCACGGCGGTCTACACGGCTGACCTGCGCATGTATTATCCGGCGCGCTATTCAACCGAGCCTTCGCACGCGGATGCCATCAAGGCCAGGGCCACCGCTGACATGCAGAGGGATTTCGAGATATTCGCCAATGAGATGGGGGCAGGGCCCTATATCCTCGGCGAAAAAATGAGCGCCGCCGACATCTATGCCGCCATGCTGTTCAGCTGGGCGCCGGATGTGCCGAAACTGTTTGCGCGACATGCCAGTATCAAGGCGCTGTATGATCTGGTGACAGCGCGGCCCGCCATTGCAAAGGTGTGGGCGCGCAACGACACGCTTTAAGCGGCTTCCTCTTTCGGCGAGCCGAGACCCCGGACGCGGCAGATGGCGTAGACCAGATCGGCGCGGTTCAGGGTGTAGAAATGGAACGCGTTGATGCCCTCGCGGCGCAGCGCTTCGACTTGCTCGGCGGCGACGATGGCAGCGACGAGATTTCGGGTTTCGGGCTCCTGAT
>JANMHO010000387.1:0-7360 GCA_031375195.1 Rhodobiaceae bacterium | reverse complement strand
GAAGGCCCCATGCGGCATGTGCTGACAGGGTGATAAATTGTTGAGCTGCGCTGGCGGAAATCATTGATCACGTCCTTGTCCGAAAGACATGAAGGGCCCGGCATCATTTCTTCCGCAATCAAGGAGGCGAGCGGCTCCTGGGCCGCAATCCGCCGAATGATCTTGGTGCCTTCCAGCATTTCCCTGACGTCTGCGGCGGTTGAATAGGCGTTGGCCGAAATTTTCGGTTGTTCAAAGGGATTTGCCGACCGAATTTCAATCGAACCCCGGCTGGTCGGCCTGCACGAAGACAGGCCCAATGAAAAACCAGAGAAAGAGTCCGGCGTGAGCAAGGGCCGCTCCATCGGCTTGTGGACGACGGTGGTGATGGCCTGCATATAGAGCTGCAGATTCGCGCGCTTGCGCCTGGGAGAGGAACGAAAAAACCCACCGCCCTGATTGACACTCTGGCTCAAGGGTCCTGTGCGGGTGAGCAAATACTGCATACCCACCTTCAGCTTGCCCCACCAAGGCCGCAATTCGTCATTCAGAGTGGGAATCTTGGAACGGTATGTATAATTGAGACCGAGATGATCCTGCAGGTGGGTCCCCACATTCAGGTTGTTTTGCACAACCGAAATGCCGTGCTGCTTCAGCAGCGTCGCAGGACCGATTCCTGAAAGCTGCAAGAGTTGAGGCGAATTGACCGCACCTCCGGAGACAATAATCTCGCGCGCGCCAAAAGCTGTCCTTGTTTGCCCGTTGACCATATATTCAACCCCGACTGCCTTTTTGCCCTCAAACAAAATGCGCGTGGCATGGGCGCACGTTTCCACCTTTACATTTTTCCGCTTCATTGCAGGGCGTAAGAAAGCCCGCGCCGCTGAATTGCGACGGCCATTCTTCGTGGTGATCTGATAATTGCCAACGCCTTCCTGGGTCTCCCCATTGAAATCCGGATTGAAAGGTATGCCAGCGGCAACCGATGCCTTGACAAAGGGATCATACAGAGGGTGCATGGCCTGTGAATTGTCATTGACATAGAGCGGCCCGCCGACGCCCCGGTACTCATTGGCACCCGCGCTATTATCCTCCATGGCGCGGAAGGCCTTGAGCACATCAGCCCAGCCCCACCCCTTATTTCCCTGCTCCTCCCACTCCTCGAAATCCTCACGGGCTCCCCGGATGTAAACCATGGCGTTGATGGAGCTTGACCCGCCAAGCACTTTTCCGCGCGGCCAATGACTTGCCTGCCCGTTGAGCCCTGGATCAGGCTCGGTTTTATACATCCAGTTGACGGCAGGATCATAGAAGGTCTTGCCATAACCAAGCGGCATCTGAACGAAAAACCGATAGTCAGACCCGCCGGCTTCAAGCACCAGAACAGTGGAGCGACCGTTGGCCGAAAGCCTGTCGGCCAGAACACATCCGGCGGAACCAGCACCTACAATGACGTAATCAAAATTCATATTTCCAGAATCCTCGTGTAAACCATAGCGAACGGGAGACCTATACCAATGAAGATTCGCGACCTGAAAGTCTTTATTGTCGGCAATCCACCCCCAAGCTGGGGCGGGCAGTATTTCATCTTTGTAAAGCTCACGACGGATGACGGCATATCTGGCATCGGCGAATGCTATTGCGACACCTTTGGGCCCAAGGCCATGACCGCCATGATTGAAGATACTTTCGGGCGCTACGTTGAGGGCATGAACCCTTTCCACATCGAAAGCCTGTGGCGCAAAGTCTATGGCTCGGGCTACACGGGCAGGCCTGACGTTTCGCTCATGGGCGTGCTTTCAGGCATCGAAATCGCCCTATGGGACATTATCGGCAAATCAGTCGGAAAACCTGTCTATGAACTCCTGGGGGGCCGTGTGCATGAGAAATTGCGCTCCTACACCTATATCTATCCCGATGCCACCAAAGGCCAGGACAGCACAATTTTCTGGAATGCCGAACAATCGGCCGAGCGCGCCGCTCACTACGTGAAGCAGGGCTTCACCGGCATAAAGTTCGATCCCGCTGCGCCCTATTCCAGTTTCGATCCCAGGCAGCCCTCTCTTGAGTCCATGGAACTCTGCACCAAATTCTGCAAACTTATCCGCGAAGCCGTGGGCACCAAGGCCGATCTTCTTTTTGGCACCCATGGCCAATTCACCACAGCTGGCGCCATCCGCTTTGCCAAGCATATTGAGCCCTATGATCCCTTGTGGTTTGAAGAGCCAACGCCACCTGAAAAACCGGAGGAAATGGCCTTGGTTGCGCGGGGAACCTCCATCCCGATTGCGACGGGCGAACGCCTCACCACGAAATATGAATTTGCCCGGGTGCTGGAATGCCGCGCGGCATCAATCTTGCAAATGGCGCTTGGCCGGGTAGGGGGCATCTGGGAGGCCAAGAAAATAGCAGGCATGGCCGAAACCTGCTATGCGCAGATCGCTCCACATCTCTATGCAGGGCCGGTTGAAGCCGCAGCCAACATTCACTACGCCGCGTCCCTTCCCAATTTTCTCATTCTCGAGAGCATCGAAACTTTTGGCGGCATGTATTCCAAGCTGTTGAAAAAGCCGATCCGCTGGGAGGACGGCTATGTGATCCCGCCAACCGAACCGGGCCTTGGCATTGAGCTGAATGAGGACGTTGCCTTGGCGCATCCCTACACGGGCAACAGGCTGCACCTCGAAATGACAAACCATCCGGTGAATGTGTGAAATACGGTTACATCGGGCTGGGAAATCTAGGCGGGCATTTGGCGGCCAGCCTATTGCGGGCTGGTTTCGATCTTACCGTAAATGATATCGATAGATCTCTTAGTTCGCGCCACGTGGAGATGGGTGGAAAATGGGCGAACACGCCGAAATCGCTCGCGGAAAACGTCGATTGCGTCATAACGTGTCTGCCTTCACCCACGGTCTCAGAAAAAGTATTGTTGCAGTTTCTTGAAGGCGCTAAGCCGGGTTCAAGCTGGATCGAAATGTCCACCCTTGGCCGCAACGAAATCCAGCGGCTGGCCAAATTGGCGGAAGCCCGAGGCATCCGCACCATGGAATGCCCTGTCACTGGCGGCGTCCACCTCGCGGCCCAAGGCAAAATCACGGTGTTGGCAGGTGGCGACAAGGACGTGTTTGAACTCCACAAGCAAGCGCTCGAAGCCATGGGTGGCCAGCTCTTTCACATGGGGCCGCTGGGATCCGCCGCCATCATCAAAGTCATCACCAACATGCTGGCCTTCATCCATCTCGTGGCCGATGGCGAAGCCCTGATGCTGGCCAAACGCGGAGGCCTGGATCTGGCGCAAAGCTGGGCCGCCATCAAGGCCAGTTCCGGCACCAGCTTCGTGCATGAAACCGAAGGCCAGCTCATTCTCAACGGCAGCTACGATATTGCCTTCACCATGGACCTGGCACTCAAGGATCTGGGCTTCGCCATGAATTTCGGCAAGGAATTCGGCGTACCACTTGACCTTGCCAGCCTGACAAATGAAACCTTTGTCAAAGGCCGCGAAGCCTATGGCGGTTCAGCGCAGTCGACCCAGATTGTAAAGCTGCTCGAAGATGCCCTGGGCATAGATCTTCGCGCGCCCGGCTTCCCGGCCAGGTTGGAGTAATCACGCTGAAAGCGGATGGCGCTGCGGAAAATTGGCCGATATAATTGTCCTGGACCGGGATATTTTTGCCCGCGACACCTAGGAAATCGAAGAAACAGAGATTTTGTTAACTCTTTTGGGCGGAAAACCGGTGCATTCCAGCGATATTTCTGCCACAAATAAACAATAGTCGTGCTACATTCTGCGGGTTAACCTCTGGATATCAAAAAGGATTAGAGCATCATGATCAGAAGCAAATTGGCCACCGCAGCTTTAATCGCGCTTATGGCATTAGGCTCAGTTGCCACGCCATCAGAAGCCCGCAGCAGGAGTTATTGCAAGGCCTATGCACACGATTATGCCAATCATAAAGCAGGCGCCCAGCAAATCCTGGGGGGTGCTCTTGGCGGCGCAATTGCCGGCGGTGTTGTTGGAGCAATTGTCGGCGGCAAGCATTCGGTTGGCAGAGGTGCAGCCGTTGGCGCCGTTGGCGGCACAGTTCTTGGCGGTATCAGCGCCAACAAGAAGTGGCGCAAATATTACAACAGGGCCTACGCAAACTGCCGCGCATCTTAGGATTGATGCCATCTTGAATTCGAAAGAGCCGGAATCTGTTCCGGCTTTTTTGTTTAGAGCAGGATCAACTTGATCATGCCCTAAATGCTTGAAACTTGCTTTCGCGCACTTTGCATTGCTTTTGCAGACATGGGCCTGCCGAAATAATAGCCCTGTCCCTCGTGGCAACCAAGTTCCCGCAGCGTCAGATATTCTGACTCGGTTTCAATGCCTTCTGCGAGAATGCGAATGTTCAGGCTTTTGCCAATCGCCAGAATGGCACGGACAATTTCAAGATTGCGCGGGCTGGCCGCCAAGCCTGTGATGAACGAGCGGTCAATTTTGATTTTATCAAAGTTGACTTTCTGCAAATAGCTGATGCTTGAGTAGCCTGTGCCGAAATCATCCATGGCCACTGCCACGCCGAGATCCTTTATCCTTTGAAGCACCTGCGTGGTATTATCAGAATTTTCAAGCAATGCCGTTTCTGTGATTTCAAGTTCAAGACGATTGGCCGGAAGCCCCGAGTATGCCAAAGCTTTTTGCAGTCCATCTACGATGTGAGGGTCTTTGAACTGCTTGGCCGATAAATTGACGGCAACAAACATTTGTGCAGGCCACGCTGCCGCTTCTCTGCAGGCTTCCTTAAGAACCCAGGCGCCGATGGGGTTGATCAGCCCGGTATCTTCAGCAACTTCCACAAATTCATCTGCAGAAATGAGGCCGCGAACCGGGTGGTTCCAGCGCAGCAGTGCTTCATAACCGGAAGTGACTTGAGTCCGCAGGTCGACCAATGGCTGGTAATACAGCAGCAGTTCACGATTTCCGGGCGCGCTGCGCAATTCAAGTTCCGTGGTGCGTTTAGCCAGAACATGAAGGTGCATTTGCGGTTCAAAACATTGGTATCTGCCGCGCCCATCCGCTTTTGCCCTGTAAAGCGCCAGATCAACATTCTGCAATAGCAATGCGCGGTTTGCACCATCGTGTGGAGCAAACGTGATGCCTACGCTTATGCCAATATTGATCAGGTGCCCTTCAATATCGAAGGCCTTCGCCATTTCAGCGACCATAATGTCTGCCAGAAAATCTATGTCGTGCGGAGAGTTGCCTTCCATAGGCAAGATCATTGCAAATTCGTCGCCGCCCAAGCGGGCCACAAAATCAGTTTCACGGGCGCATTTTTTGAGCCGTTTTGCGGCAGCAACAATCAGGCTGTCACCGATGGGATGCCCGAGGGTGTCATTGACATTTTTGAAATGATCGAGATCAACCAGCAATACGGCGAATCCCGCGTCATTGCCGGCGGATTTTTCCAAAAGCGTTTCGAGGTGTTCGTCGAACGTGAGGCGATTGGGAAGGCCAGTCAAAGTGTCGTGATGGGCAAGGCGGTAAATATTTTCTTCCTGCTGTCTTTTTTCTGTCACATCCATGATAGTGGAAAGGCATGCCTTCCGGCCCAAGTAGTTCATTCGCCTTGATTGGATAGCCGCGATAAAATGGCTGCCGTCGGCTTTCCAAAGAATGGCGTCATGCCCCTCTGAATCGATTTCATTTTCGATTGCAATAAGCTCCGTCGTTCTTTCGCGGTGTTCGGGCGGCGAAAAATCGGAAACCAGCATGCCCAGTACTTGCTCATTGCTAAATCCAAAATGAGCCAAGGCAGCATCATTGATCGCGAGCATCCTGAGATTTTCAAGATCATAGACGCCCATCGGCAGCGGGTTGGCTTTGAATAGCAGGTGGAAAGACTCTTCGCGTCTTTTGGCGTCGGTGATGTCTACGCGCGTGCAGATAGTGCCGCCATCAGAAGTTTTGTGCTGATCATAGCGGATGATGCGGTTGCCGATAACGCCATGTTCATTGGTGCCGCCCTTGGACCGATGCTCGGTAAGCCGCCGGTCTACCCACGCCTCCGCGTCATCGGATCCAAGGTCGCCCCGATTTTTGCCGCTCGCGAAGCTGGCCCTGAGCAACTCTTCGTATTTTGTGCCCGGCCCGATTAGCCCCACTGTTTCGGGAAACATCTCCTCATAGTGTTTGTTCCACAGAATGATCCGATCGCCGGAATCCATCATGATGATCGCCTCGGGAAGGAACTCTATGGCATCGCGTAACCGCGCGTTGGCCTCCGCAGCATTGGCAGTGGCGGAACTTGCCTCGGCCTCTGCGGACAGTAGCTTGTCAGCTATGCGGAGGCGATCAAGCCGCTCGATTACGATTTGCGCAAGGCTCTTGAGAAGCGCAGCTTCGCGTGCGGTCAATGGATCGCGAGTTTGTGTATCTTTTATGGAGAGCACGCCAATCCTAAATCCGTCTGAATCGGTTAGCGGAACACCAGCATAAAACCGTATCCCCTTTCCGCTCGTATAGAGCGGGTTTTTCGAAAAGCGTTCATCGAGAAAAACATCGGGCACACAGAAAACATCGTCGCGTTCCAGCGCGTGGCTGCACAGGCTGCCGGCGCGCGGTGCGCTTTGCGACTTGAAACCACAGCGCCCCAGGAACAAAAGTGTGGCTTCTTCTGCAATGCAGATTGCCGAAATGGGGGTGTCGAAGATATTGGCCGCCAGAGCCGTGATCCCGTCAAAGACCTGCTCGGTCGATCCGTCAATGAGATCACCGTAGTCCGAAATGCGCTGCAAACGCGCCTGCTCTGAAGCGGGCGAAGCGCTTTTCACTGGCTTGGCCGCAAGCTGAAGGCGTGTATCCATGGCTAAAAGCAATAGGGCAGCAACCGTTAATTCAGGCTAATCCGCCTCGAATTTGGCGGACAACGCTGTCATATGGTGAACAGGAAGTATCCGGGAAAACGCCATTTCTCCTTTCTTTGGGCGAAATATGGCCTTGAATGGCCACGGGGCACAAAAAAGGCCGGAGTTTCCTCCGGCCTTGGGTTTAGGGAGATGCTGGCTCAGCAGCTGTAGTACATGTCGAACTCAACCGGATGCGGGGTCATTTCGGTGCGCATGTTTTCTTCCATTTTGAGCTCGATATAGCTGTCGATCTGATCGTCGCTGAACACGCCGCCCTTCTTGAGGAAGTCGCGGTCCTTGTCGAGGGCTGCGAGGGCCTCGCGGAGCGAGCCGCAGACCGTTGGCACCTGCTTCAGTTCCGCTGGCGGCAGATCATAAAGGTTCTTGTCCATGGCCTCGCCGGGATGGAACTTGTTGGCGATGCCGTCGAGACCTGCCATCATCGGCAAACCCATACCTGTGCTTCTCGGCCCTGTTGATGGCG
>JANMHO010000361.1:0-3789 GCA_031375195.1 Rhodobiaceae bacterium | reverse complement strand
TTGCCGCCGATGGCGCAAAATCAGCGATGCGGATGGCGGCAAATATTGAGCTTGTCGGCTGGGCCTATGACCAGATGGGTCTGGTCGTTTCCTTTGCCCACGAAGTGCCGCATGGGGGCCGGGCGGAGGAACATTTCACGCCATCGGGTCCGTTTGCAATTTTGCCGCTTGTTGGAAATTGGTCTTCAATTGTGTGGACCAAGAGGACGGAAGAAGCCAGGCGCTTGCTGACGCTCTCACCAGCAGACTTTGCCGTGGAACTGCAAGCGCAGGTGGGCAGTCATCTTGGGAAAATTGAAGTGATAGGACGCCCGCAAGCCTATCCGCTCTCCATGTTCTTTGCAAAACAGTTTCATGGGCCCCGTCTGGCACTCATCGGCGATGCGGCCCATGTTATCCACCCCTTGGCTGGACTGGGGCTTAATCTGGGACTGCGTGATGCTGCAGCCCTGGCTGAATGTGTGGGCGATGCCTTTGCGTTGGGTCAGGACATTGGCGGCCAGGACGTGCTGGAGCGCTATACGGCGTGGCGGCGCTTTGACACGGTCGCCACCGCCGCCAGCCTTGATGGCATCAACCGGCTATTTTCCAATGACAATTCATTTCTGCGGCTGGTGCGGGATGCCGCGCTCAGAACAACAAATCAAATCGCCGGGTTGAAACAGGCCTTCGCGCAGGAAGCGGCAGGCCAGACGGGCGATCTTCCCAAGCTGCTGCGCGGCGAAAATATCTAGCCGCGGGTTTTGCCGGCGTCTGACAGTTTCTTGAGATAGCCGGACCAGATTTTCCCGTGTTCGCGGCCGAGTTTCGCCAAATAATTCCATGTGAACAGCCCGGTGGAATGGCCATCACTGAAAACAATGCGCACGGCATAGCTGCCCACAGGTTCAAGCCGTGACATTGAAACGTGCCGCTTGCCGCTGACCAGTTGCTCCTGGCCCGGCCCGTGGCCCTTGACTTCGGCGCTGGGGCTTTCAACCCGCAGATATTCCGCATCAAGGTCAAATGCCTCGCCGGTGTCAAACTGGATTGTCAAAACACGGCCCTGCTCCCTGGACACAAGTTCGGTTGGCCAGGGGTCAGCCATCTTTAAGTTCGCGGGCTTCATCGGCGAGCATGATGGGAATGCCATCGCGGATGGGGTAGGCGAGGCCTGCCGCCCGCGAAACCAGCTCCTGTTTATCCGCGTCATAAACCAGACGTGTCTTGGTTATGGGGCAAACGAGGAGCTCAAGAAGCTTGGGATCAACACTGCGCTGCTCAGACAAGATGTTTCCCTATTGCAGGCTGTGCCGTTTGCCGGACAATGATTTCGACAAGGCGATTTCCGTGAGCGCCACCAGAACCTCGGCGCGGGTCTTCAGATCGGGCGCTTCCAGCAGGGCCTGTTTTTCCTGCGCCGGATATGGCGCCAGAAGCGACAACGTGTTGACCAGAACCTCGGTTGAGGCGGCGTCGATTTCGCTCCAGTCGGCGTTCATGTTGTTGGCGTTCAAATAGTCCTTGAACGCCGTGAGCAGGGCTGGGCGGTTGACCTCGCTGGCGCCCACATCCATCACCAGATCAATTTCGAATGACTTGAAATCGGCGATCACCTTGCGGTAAGGTGCCCGCGTCTTCACTTCACGGATGATCGAAAAGCGGCTGATGCCAGTGAGGGTGATCAGCATGCGCCCATCGGGGGTTTCCGTATAGGACGTCAACCTTCCGGCGCATCCCACCTTCATCAGGCCTTGTCCATCATCCGCATCATCCGTCGGCTGAATAATCCCGATGATGCGCCCGCCTGACAGGGTATCGGAGATCATCTGGAGGTAGCGGGGCTCGAATATGTTCAACGGCAAATCTGCCCTCGGCAAAAGCAGCGCGCCCGACAACGGAAATATCGGCAGTGTCTCCGGCAGATCGCCCGGCACATTATAGTCTTTCAAGAATTTCATGGTCCCTCACGCGAAAAGAATTGCGGACAGTTTACGGCGGCCGGCCAGTGTGAATTCATCCTTTGGCCCCCAAGCGTCAAAAAACTGCACCAGCTGCTTGCGCGCCGCATCCTCATTCCAGTCACGCTTCTTGCGGATGACATAAAGCAGCTGTTCGGTGGCTTCGGCCCGCTGGCCCGATCCGTTCAAGGCGACGGCAAGCTCAAGGCGCTTGGCGAAGTCATCGGGGTTAGACGCTATTTCAGCCTGGAGCTTGTCAACGACACTGGTGTCAACGGGGTTCAGGGCCAGTTCAAGCGCAGCTTTTGCGCTGATGACGTCGGGATTGGTGGCCTTATCGGCGGGCACATGCTTGAGCGTCTCTGCCGCCCCTTCCAAATCGCCCAGCTCGATTTGACATTTCATCATGCTCGCCAGCGCTCCGACATTGGCCTGGTCCACACTCAGAATTTGAGCGAGAATGCCCGCCGCCTCCTCAAATTCGCCTCGCCCCATGGCTTCCAAGGCAATTTTCAGCGCGCCGGCGATTTCCTCCGCCAGCGAACCCTTGTTGCCAAGCTTGTCGACGAATTGCTTGATCTGGCTTTCAGGCAAGGCACCCATGAAGCCATCGATGGGCTGGCCATCGACAAAGGCGAAAACCGCTGGAATGGACTGGACCCGCAATTGGGCGGCAATCTGCTGATTCTCGTCCACATTGATTTTCACCAGCCGCACCTTGCCGTTGGCCTGCTTGACGACTTTCTCAATAATAGGCGTGAGCTGCTTGCAGGGGCCGCACCAGGGGGCCCAGAAATCGACCAAAACCGGCACTTTCTTTGATGCTTCAAGGACATCAACCATAAACCCCTTGGTGTCAGAGTCCTTGATGAGATCCGCTGGCGGAATGCCCGAAGCTGAATTCTGTCCTATGATCATATTGTCCATAACGCTGATATTAGCCGATAATTATTTAGAAATGGCAATTTTATTGGAAATTACAATGCGGCATCCGCCACTGCGACAACGCGCGGCGCGTGGCCGCAGGATTTGATGAAAATGACCAGATCAGAGGCATGGATGCTGGTTGTCGCGTCATTCTTCAGGGGGTGAAAATTCAGCACGTCCATCGCCATCATTTGGGCGTCAAGGATGACGTTGGCGCGAACGTCCTTGTCATTTATGAGCCCGAACGGCGTGACAGAACCGGGCTCCAAGCCCAAGACCTCCATAAGCAGTTCCGGCTTTCCAAAGGACAGCCGGCGCGAGCCAATTTTTGCAGGCGCCGCCTTCAAATCAACACGCGCGTCTTCGAGGCAGACGATCAGCCACAAAAACCCCTTTTCATCCCGGCAAAACAGGTTCTTGCAATGGCCGCCGGGGATGCCGTCGTGGACCTTTCGCGCCTCCTCGACGGTGAACACCGGAGCGTGGGATTTTGTAGATGTTTTGATGCCCAAATCGGTGAAACGCTGAAACAGGTCATCACGGCTGGCTGGCATGGCTATCAATTCTCGCAAAAAACAAAACGCTGGCACCTGCTATTGCATTTACGTCCATCCTGGGCAATAAGACGCCTCACCTCGCCGGGTTCTTCCGGCGTCTCATGCGCTCAGCGGGCGTAGCTCAGGGGTAGAGCACGACCTTGCCAAGGTCGGGGTCGAGGGTTCGAATCCCTTCGCCCGCTCCAGTATTCAGAACCTGCAAATCTGATTTTTGGCGGTTATTTTTCTTTAACACTCATTACAAAATCGGCCACTTCGCCGAAATGCTCGAGCTGTTTGAAGCGCGGGTGATCTGTCGGCGCATTCGCGTGCTCGAGCGCCCATGTCAAAGCGTGGGGGATGAATGCAGCCCAGCTTCCGGCTGA
>JANMHO010000335.1:0-2111 GCA_031375195.1 Rhodobiaceae bacterium | reverse complement strand
TCCAGGCGCCGCATGATGGCAGCCTGGTCATAGCAGGGCTTCTCCTGCGTATCGCGGCCATCCGAAACCTGGGTGCCATCCACATTGGTCAGGAAAAATTCCGGCTCAACACCTGCCATCAGTTTCATATTGCTCTTGGCGGTTTTTTCCATGGCCCGCTTGAGGGCCAGTCTCGGTGCCTGCTCCAACGGCTTGCCCGCCATCCATGGATCACCCGCAACCCAGGCAACTTCCGGGCGCCATGGCAATTGAATGACGGCCTCCGGATCAGGCATCACCAAAATATCAGGATGCGCCGGTGTCTGGTCGAGCCAGGTGGCAAATCCCGCAAAACCGGCGCCCGCCTTCTGCATGCGGCCCACCGCTTCCGCCGGCACCAGCTTGGCCCGCTGCACGCCGAACAAATCCGTGAAGTTGAACAAGAAAAATTTGACCTTATTCTTCTTGGCAAATGCCTCTAATTCCCCAGCCATCTATTTTCTCTCCCGGTTGTTATTTTTAAGTTTCATCGCGTGGCAATCGCCAGGGCAGCCCCGCCCATGGCAGTGGCACTTGTCCGGTTGGCAATGCGCACGGCGCGCGGGCTCTTGAGCCAGCGGCGCGCCTGTGCGGCAATGGTAACCCACATGAGGTCAACAAACACAATCACGCCAACCATTGTGACCGTGAGCTCTACCCAACCCATCATCGAAATTTTTGCAAGGTCAACAATTGAGGGCAGCAATGCGATGTAGAAAACCATGATCTTGGGATTGCCCAACGTTATGGCCATCCCTGTGAAAAACAGCCGAAGCGATGAATCGCCGGAAGGCAACTCACCGTCTTTGACATCAACTGGTGCCGTCCACATTTTATAGGCAAGAAACAGAAGATAGATGACACCGCAGTATTTGAGCGTGGCAAAAGCCCAATAGAAACTTTGCGCCAGAACACTCAGTCCAAAAACCATGGCCGTAAGCCACATAGCTTCACCAATCCACATGGCAGCCAGCAACGGCATGACACTGCGCCACCCACCCGTTAGAACGCGCGCGACTAAAGCCGCAACACTTGGGCCAGGCGAACTTGAATTGATGAACAGTGCACCAGCGAATATGGCAAGAGCCGTGAGTTCCATAATGGTTTCCTAGCAAAGCGCCATTCTAATACCCACCCTTGCCCGGAATCCAGCTTGTTCCTGCAAGCGGCACCTGCGCCATGGCCGCAGCTTCCACGGTGAGCGCGCAAAGGTCCTCCGGCTCAAGGTTATGCACATGGGATTTGCCATTGGCGCGCGCAATGGTTTGGGCTTCCAAAGTCATCACTTTCAAATAGTTGGAAAGCCGGCGGCCAGCCAGCACCGGGTCAAGCCGCTTGGCGAGTTCCGGATCCTGCGTGGTGATGCCAGCGGGATCGCGCCCCTCGTGCCAGTCGTCATAGGCGCCAGCCGTGGTGCCGAGCGCCTCGTATTCACTTTCCCAGCGGGGATCATTGTCACCCAAAGCCACAAGGGCGGCAGTCCCGATCGACACCGCGTCAACACCCAGCGCCAGGGCTTTGGCCACATCGGCCCCATTTCTGATGCCGCCCGATACAATAAGCTGCACTTTCCGGTGCATGCCCAGTTCCTGCAGCGCGCGAACCGCCGGGCGAATGCAGGCCAGCGTGGGCTGCCCCACATGCTCAATGAAAACTTCCTGGGTTGCCGCGGTGCCGCCCTGCATGCCGTCAAGCACCACAACGTCCGCTCCGGCCTTCACCGCCAGCGCCACGTCATAGTAAGGCCGGGCCCCGCCGATCTTGATATAAATTGGTTTTTCCCAATTGGTGATTTCGCGCAATTCATTGATCTTGATTTCCAGATCATCGGGCCCCGTCCAGTCCGGATGCCGGCACGCCGAGCGCTGGTCAATGCCCTTGGGCAGGCAGCGCATGCCAGCCACCCGGTCCGATATTTTCTGGCCCAGCAACATGCCGCCGCCGCCGGGCTTGGCGCCCTGGCCCACCACAACTTCAATCGCATCGGCTTTGCGTAAATCATCCGGGTTCATGCCATAGCGTGATGGCAGATATTGATAGACCAGCGTTTTGGATTGCCCGCGCTCTTCCGGCGTCATGCCGCCATCACCGGT
>JANMHO010000334.1:0-6910 GCA_031375195.1 Rhodobiaceae bacterium | reverse complement strand
GCGCTGGATGATGTATTGCCCGGTTATACGCTGGCCAACCCCGAAGATGTGAAGTCAGTCACGGCGGCATTGCTGGCGGGTTCTTCTCTTTCCATAGTCTGTCATCCCAGCGGAAGCCGGGACCCAGAACCACCATTCCATTGCGAGAATGCGAAACATCTTCAACTTCATCCCTGGGTCCCGGCTTCCGCCGGAATGACAATTGAAATAACTGAAGCGAATAGAACGGGCGACCCAACACATCTCATCTACCATCCGCACACTCTCGCAGTCGGCGTCGGATGTGAGCGTGGCACTAGCCGTGAAGAAGTCGCGACTCTCATCAAGAACACCCTCAAAGAAAACAACCTCGCGGTTCAATCCATCGCGGGCTATGCATCAATAGATATCAAGGAGGATGAGCCTGCGATTTCATCTCTCGACAATGTGAATTTTTTTTCTGCGGAAGAATTGAAGGCATTCGCGCCAAAGCTGAAAACACCTTCTGGCTATGTGATGGCGGAAGTGGGAACTCCCGGTGTGGCCGAAGCGGCAGCCCTTGCCGCCGCCGGGCCTGATGCCGAACTGATCGTGCCGAAGACAAAGAGCAAACGGGCAACCGTGGCAATCGCCCGCGCGCCATTGCCGCTGATTAAAATGCACGGACGCCGAATGGGGACATTGGCCGTCATTGGAATTGGTCCGGGCAGCAAGATGACGAGAAGTCCAGACGCAAATCTCGAACTCAACCTTGCGACCGATTGGGTAGGCTATGATCTCTATCTCGATTTGATCGCCGACATCAAGACGGATCAATTCGAGCACCGCTTCCCACTGGGTGGTGAAGAAGCCCGCGTACGCCATGCCATCGCGCTGGCCAACCAGGGCAAGCAGGTGGCGCTTGTCTGTTCGGGCGACGCCGGAATTTATGCGATGGCGGCGTTGGTCTATGAAATCATTGATCTTGAGCCAACCCGCATCAAGGTTGAAGTCATTCCCGGCATCTCGGCCTTTCAGGCGGCTGCGGCGAAGGCTGGAGCCATGATCGGCCATGACTTCTGCTGCATCTCGCTTTCTGATTTGCTCACGCCCTGGGAAGCCATCGAAAAGCGCGTGAAGGCAGCAGCCGAGGGCGACTTTGTGATTTCCTTTTATAATCCGCGCTCTCTCAAGCGCCGGGATCAATTGGAGCGCGCCTTTGCAATCCTCAAGGATCATCGCCCGCCCGATACGCCTGTGATCATCGCCAGCAACCTGGGCCGCGCTGAGGAGAAAGTCACAATTGTGAAGTTCGCGGATTTCAATCCCAATGATGTCGATATGCTCACCCTCGTGATGGTCGGTTCATCGCAATCGAAATCCTTGCGCAGAGGCGATGGCAAGACTTACGCATATACGCCGCGCGGCTATGCCAAGAAACGGGAGACGTTGTGACCGTTCATTTTATCGGCGCTGGCCCCGGCGCCGCCGACCTCATCACCGTGCGCGGATTGAAACTCATCCAGTCCTGCCCCGTATGCCTCTATGCCGGTTCGCTTGTGCCGGAGGAAATTGTAAAGGCAGCGCCTTCAGGCGCCCGTGTGGTGGATACAGCGCCTTTGCACCTGGATGAGATCATCGCGGAAATCGAAGCGGCCCATGCCAGGGGCCACGATGTGGCCCGCGTCCATTCCGGCGATCCCTCGATCTATGGGGCTATTGCCGAACAAATGCGAAGGCTCGACAAGCTTGGCATTGATTATGACGTAACGCCCGGCGTGCCGGCCTTTGCGGCGGCGGCGGCGGTCTTGAAAACCGAGTTCACGCTGCCCGAGATTGCCCAAACCGTGATCATCACCCGCACCACCATGCAGGCCAGCGCCATGCCGCCGGGCGAGGAGCTGGAGGAACTGGGACGCAGCAAGGCGACGCTTGCCATCCATCTCTCGATCCGCAATATGGGATATGTCGAGCGGGCGCTTACGCCCCACTACGGAGCCGATTGTCCTGTCGTCGTCGTCTACCGCGTGACGTGGCCCGATGAAAAAATCATTCGCGGCACACTTTCAACAATTGCCAAACTGGTGAGGGCAGCAAAAATTACCCGCACGGCGCTTATACTGGTTGGTGAAGTTTTGGGCGATCATGATTTCCGCGATAGCGCGCTCTATGACAAGGAACACGAGCATGTGCTGCGGAACCGGAAAACCGCTAAAAATAAATAATCCCAATATAGCTAATTATTCCTTGACAAATGGCAAGGCCCTCCCTAAATGGAGGATGTCCAGTCTGAGAGGATTGGATGAAGCTTCTGGTGAAACCATTCACCCCGCTGTTTGACATTGTGAAATTCACCTGGACGAAGAGGGGGCCGCCCCCAGGGGAACCTATAGCAGCAAGGGGCCAACAGGCCCAATTACCCGGTGGCAAGGCACTGCAACCAAAATCGAATGGACCCTAAGCCCGCTCGATCCGGCAGGTGAAGCAATTATTCACCGATGACCGCACATGCACATAGGCCACGTCATCGCGCTTCAGAATTTCTGCCGCAGCAATATCGAGCTCCGTCGAAACCACGATCTTGCCTGTGCCGTAAACGATGCGATCTTCCGCTGAATAGCCCTTGACCAGATGCGCCTTGCGCCTGGCCAGCATGAGAGGCGTGGCGCTGTTGTCATCCGCCCTCGCACAGGGTGTGGCATGCAGGAAAATCGGACCCGTCTCCGCATAGGGCTGCAGTCCTGGAAACGGACGATACGCCAGAACAAGGTAGTCCTCCCCGGCCGCCACATCCTGCAGGCAATGGCGGCAGGGAACCCCATCGCCATCAGACACCTGGCACTCTGGTGGCAGTCCATAGGCATCAGGCGCACCGCCTTGAAAGGCGCGGGTTTCTTCGGTGGGCATGGCGACATATTTGATCATGGGGCAAGCATGGCACGCTTCCATGAGCCAGGGCCACCCGAAAACCGATGTTTGGCTCAAATCAGCAATGCCCCCTCATGCCACAGCAGCCATTCCTTGCGACGAAGCCCGCCGCCATAGCCTGTGAGCGAACCATCCGCCCCAATCACCCGGTGGCAGGGCACCACGATTGAAATGGGATTGCGGCCATTGGCCAACCCCACCGCCCGCATAAGGTTGGGATCACCCAGGCGCTTTGCCAGCGTGCCATACGATATCGTAACCCCGCAGGGAATACGCTTGAGTTCTTCCCACACGCGGCGCTGGAATTCCGTCCCACCGCCATCACTTGGAATATCCTCGATGGCTTTCAAGTCGCCAGCGAAATAAGCGCGGATACGGTCGGAAAACCCGTTGGGATTGTCCGCCGGGAAACGCTCCGAACTGCCATACCGCAGCCGCAAATCCCGCGCCACCCGCTCCGGCTGGTCATCGAATTCAAGCCCTATCATCGCCCCGTCCCGCGCCAGCAGCAGCATGGTTCCAAGCGGCGTTTCAATATGGTCGGAGAGGATTGAAATCGTATTATATTGCTTCATAGTCAGACCCACATCAGCCACCGAATAGGATGTCATCCATGACAACGAGGCCCAGAGTAGCACTGTTCATCGACGCGGAGAATGCGTCGGCCAAATATGTTCCGGACTATCTCAAAAGATGCGGAGAATTGGGAAAACTTACAGTTGCCCGTTGTTATGGCGGCGCTGCGGGCCTCAAAAAATGGGATAAGGCCATGGCCGAGCACCACATCATGCCGATGCATACGCCCCCGGGCGCAGCCAAGGAAAATGCCAGCGACTTCGCGCTGACCATCGATGCGGTTTCGCTCCTGCACCGGGGCCTGTTTGATCACGCCGTGATCGTTTCAAGCGACGCTGACTTCATGCAACTGGCAATTCATATTCGCGAACAGGGCAAGGGCATTGATGGTCTGGGCGAAAGCAAGGCGACAAAACCCCTCCAGTCTGCCTTCGATCACTTCACCATTGTCCCCGCAATGCCGCAGAAGAAAGTCCCCGCCCCAAAGCCATCGCCTGTTCCAGCAAAAAGGCCGGCCGCAACGCCGCCAATCGACAAGGACATGCTTTTGCAAATTTACCGGAATCTCAGCGCCAACGGCAGGGCAGTGACACCGCGGGTCTTCGGAACCGAGTTGTCCGTAAAGATGCCAAATTACAAGAAAGGCCATCGCACGTTGGAGAATTTCCTGCGCAACTCCGGCGTTTTCAAAATCGAAAAAGGAGTGATACTCCCGCTCGGCTGAAGGCCTCACCCGCGAAGGGCTCTTACCGGTCACTCTCCAAAGATGGCAACCTCAGTTTTGGAACAGTGCTGAAAGTGATGAAGGCGCTGGGACTGAAGTTGAAACCTGAGGCGGTTTGAGGGAGAATAATGTTTGAAAGAGCGTCAAGTCAATTTATGTGTTGAGAACGAACCTGGGAGAAGAAAACAAGTCACTTTCAAACCGAACGAAATTTTCAACTAATCGAAAAGAGGCAAATCCGGATCTTTGAGCGGACGAATTCGCTTATTTGCCTTGACGATCGCTTCATCTTCCATCTTATCAAGCGCCGATGAAACTACTCGGAGATGATTTTTCAATCGCTCTTCACTCCAAAGCTCCAAATCAGCAATACTGTAACGCACCACCCCGCGAGGACCACCAATGGTCTTTGTGCTCAAATCTACAACTTCAACATCAACTTTTTGATCGAAGAACTCTTGGTCCAAAAGGAACATCTTCAACACACTTGCACAACCGCAAATCCCATCAAAATCTAAATATGGTCCTTTTCTTGGTAGCAAGAGGTAAACCTTGATTACTCCATCCTCGACAAAAAAGAACGGGACTCTGTAGGACGATAGCCGATCCCTGCCAAATGGGAATTTTTTTGACGGCAAATCAAAAACTTGGGTCTTGCGATTAAATGCTATCGGTGCCGCAAGCTCAACAATATCTCGATTCGCCTTGACACCAACTACCTCCTTATCAAATCCAGCCAACAGTGAAGGAAGATGATGAAGCCCCTTATAAGCAGCCTTAATCGTTTTTGTGCCATTTAAGTAATTGAAAGTACCATTGTTTTCATAGAAACGACACAAGGAAGAAACTGCATTTTCAATTGTATCCGTAGGTGTTCTAATCAATTCAGAAACTGGCGGTGTCAAAAGACGACTCATGCGTTCGCTCCTTGTTCCCCATCTAGATACAGCCTTCCTCCAGTTTTTTCAAACCATTCCAGGATAAGTTTGTCTGGTATCCACATCCCAGGAACTGCACTCTTCTCTGCGGCTTGCCACACAATATCCCAAGGAGTTCCACTCACATGCGTAATTTCAGATAACTTGAAGGGATGAACTCTCCCGTAATAAGCAAAGATATTACTTAGAAACTGCTTTAACTCATTAGACATCTCACAAGAAGCAGGTACGAATTTTACCGAAATCGGATCAAGCACATTCAACCTCTCCGAGATCGCGCTCTTTCCAAATTTCTTAATCTGTTCATAGACAACCCGATTTACGGGACCTCGCTCCCAAGCCTCGAATGGTTGGGCAACAAGCGGAGTCTTGAATTTGGCCAAATGCCAAGCATGAGCAAAATAGAGCACCTTCAACAGCGCCATGGGGGAAAGCGGCTGTCCACATTCGTCGGCGCAGTCTAAGAAATAGTTTGCTATGGCTCTAGCATCTTTTGTCATTGATTAATTTTGGAACATAAAGTGAACAATGTCAATCCCTACCCCAATCGCTTCAAGGCCTCGGCGGTCTTTGTCCGCTGCACGTCAAGTTCGGCTTTTCTTTCGCGAGTCTCAACTAGAACATCTTCTGGCGCCTTGGCCACGAAGCCGGGATTGCCCAATCGTCCTGTGATTGAGGCCAGTTCTTTTTCGATGCGGTCCCGCTCTTTTGCCAGCCGCGCGGTTTCGGTGGCGAAATCGATGATGCCTTCGAGCGGCAACGCAACGGTGGCTTCGCCCAGCACGATCTGCGCCGAGGCCTTCGGCACGCGGTCTTCAAACGAGATGGACGAAAGCCTGGCGAGCCGCAGGATTTCATTTTCCCATGCGGATGCGATGCGGCGGGACTCACGCCCTGCTCCCACCAGCACACACGGAATTTTCAAACCACCAGAAATATTCATTTCGGCTCGCACCGAACGGATTTCGGAGATGATCGAGATAACCCATTGGATTTCAGCATCGGCCTTGGCGTCGCCCAAACCTTTGTAGGAAGGCCAGGAGGCTTCCATCAGCCACTGATCGCGCGTGGCCGTCTGCTGCCAAAGTTCTTCCGTCACAAACGGCATGAAGGGATGCAGCAGCAATAGGATTTGATCCAGCACCCAGGCAGCTGAGGCCTGTGTTTCAGTTTTCGCCGCATCATCGGTTCCGCCAAGGATGGGCTTGATGAGTTCCACATACCAGTCGCAGAACACATTCCACACGAATTGATAGAGCGCGCCCGCCGCTTCATTGTAGCGATGGTCTTCGATGGCCTTCGTCACCGTGTCGCGGGTGCGCGCTGTCTCGCCGGCAATCCAGCGGTTGACGGTGACGCGCGCCGCCACCGGATCATAATTCGGATCGCGCTTTACTCCATTAATCTCGGCAAAGCGCGCGGCGTTCCACAGCTTGGTGCCGAAATTGCGATAGCCTTCGACGCGGGCCTTGGCCAGCTTGATATCGCGCCCCTGGGCCGCCATGGCAGCGAGTGTAAAGCGCAGCGCGTCGGCGCCGAACTCATCCATGAGGTCCAGCGGGTCAATCACATTGCCCTTGGACTTCGACATTTTCTGGCCCTTCTCGTCGCGGACCAGTGCGTGGATGTAAACCGTGTGGAACGGCACTTCCTTCATGAAATGCAGGCCCATCATCATCATGCGGGCGACCCAGAAGAAGATGATGTCAAAGCCTGTGACCAGCACATTGGTCTTGTAATGGCGCTTGAGGACCGGCGTTTCCTCCGGCCAGCCCAAGGTGGAGAA
>JANMHO010000291.1:0-2295 GCA_031375195.1 Rhodobiaceae bacterium | reverse complement strand
CAAGATTGGCGCCCATTCAGGCGTGGTTGTCGCCTCCAGGCTTGGCGGCAAAAGCCACCAGCAGATTGCGGCCACCGGCGATACCGTCAATCTGGCAAGCCGCCTGATGGAAGTCGCAGCCGGCCACGGCGCTGAACTCGCACTGAGCGACGACATGCTGCAAAGCGCTGGCCGCGACTGCGCGCTGTTCAAATCGGGTATCCTGAGAGGGCCGATGGAAACGCAAATCCGCGGACGCTCCGGCTTGCTCGCAATCTGGCTATGGCATAATCCGCCGCAATCCTAACGTCCAAGGCTTGGGCGGCTAGGCGCCAAACTTCTTCAAATGCGCCACCAGGCCAGCCGTCGAACTGTCCTGCCCCTCGGTGCCAACGCGGCCTTCCATCACGGGTTGCAAACCTGTCGCCAGTTCCTTGCCGAGTTCAACGCCCCACTGGTCAAACGCGTTGATGTCCCAGATGGCGGCTTCCACAAAAACCCGGTGCTCATAAAGCGCGATGAGGCGGCCCAGGGTGAAGGGATCAAGCTTCCTGTAAGCCAGTGTGATTGAGGGCCGGTTGCCGGTGAAAACCCGATGCGGCGCCGGGCGTTTGGCGCGGCGACGGCAAGCGCTTCATGCCGCTGGACAACTGCGTTGAAACCATGCGACAGACCGGCATCGACATGCGCGACCGCTACAAGGAAACCTCCACCGGCGGCCTCGCCGTCAATGTGGTCGAGTGCTGACAATTTGGTTAAAGGCCATCCCATGAGCGTGGACGCAAGCGACGAGATGAGAAATGCCAAGTGTGCCGATATCGCTTTCGAATTGGCGTGGATCGTTTTCAAACAAATGGAAATGGAGCGCCCTGGATTTTGCGATCCCGTGCTCATCGAAGATCCCAAGACGGGGATTTCACGGGATGGCTGGACCCATAATTTTTACGGTGCAGGAGAATCGATGGCCGATGTCCTGGTGAAGCTCGGCATTCTTTCGGAAATAAAAAAAGGCCAGTTCATCCCTCTAATGACACTTGATGAATGTAGAACAGCCGATTTTACCAGATTTGAGCTTTTCGATTGTTACGTCGAGTGCATGTGCGCAATGGTCGAAATGATTGAATGGGAAGTCGGTTGGACTGATGGCCAACCGATGCTGCTGCTTAAGCGCTTCTCGCCTTCATTTCAAAGCAACATTTCCGAAAAGGACGATATTTTTGTGCCATTTCGAGATGCTTTTGCTGTGTTCAAGCGTGAACGGTTTGAACAAAAGGTCAAAAAACGCTGGTATGAAATGGCGGAGCAGGGTTTGGTTGGAAAAGCATTTCGCGATTCGTGATGGGCAACGGCGATCGGAATTGGGCATCAAAGTGGCCGTGCGCTGCACTCTGTTAATCTGTCATCCCGGCGAAAGCCGGGACCCAGCGATGGTGATGTGCTGAGTGAAATTGCAACCGCTTTGTCGCGCGGGTCTGGGTCCCGGCTTTCGCCGGGATGACAAATTGGGGAGGTTATTTTCCAAACTTCTTCAAATGCGCCACCAGCCCCTCCGTCGAACTGTCCTGCCCCTCGGTGCCAGCCTTGCCTTCCATCACGGGTTGCAAATCTGTCGCCAGTTCCTTGCCGAGTTCAACGCCCCACTGGTCAAACGCGTTGATGTCCCAGATGGCGGCTTCCACAAAGACCCGGTGCTCATAAAGCGCGATGAGCCTGCCCAGCGTGTGAGCGTCAAGCTTCCGGTAAGCCAGCGTGATTGAGGGCCGGTTGCCGGTGAAGACCCGATGCGGTGCCAGGCGTTTGGCTTCCACCTTGTCCTTGCCCAGGGCCAATAATTGCGCTGTGGCTTCAGCCAGCGTGCGCCCCTTCATCAGGGCTTGCGTCTGCGCCACACAGTTTGCCATGAGAAGCGTGTGATGCCCGGCCATGGCCCTTTCATGGGGTTCGGCGGCGATCAGGAATTCAACCGGAATCACATCGGTGCCCTGATGCAGCAACTGGAAAAAGGCGTGCTGGCCATTGGTGCCGGGTTCGCCCCACACCAGCGGACCCGTGGCGAGCTTCGAAGCCGCCCCCGGCTTCGTCACCCGCTTGCCGTTCGATTCCATGTCAAGCTGCTGCAAGTAAGCCGGAAACCGCGACAGGCGCTGGTCATAGGGGATGACCGCCCGCGCCGCGTATTTGCAAATGTTCCTGTGCCAAATTCCGATGAGCGCCATCAGCACGGGGAGGTTTTGCAGAGGCTCCGCCGTTCTGAAATGCTCATCCATCGCGTAAGCGCCTTCCAGGAAGCGCTTGAAATTGCTGGCTCCGATGGCA
>JANMHO010000277.1:0-8560 GCA_031375195.1 Rhodobiaceae bacterium | reverse complement strand
TTCCCCAACATTTAAATAAATATTGATGAACTTGGTTAGCGGGCGTTAACCATTTGTTATTGTTTGAGTAAGAAAGATGGCTTCATGGGCAAACATTTGCGGAAGTCGCCATGACAATCAATCTGAACATTCCAAATCTTTCGGAACTGAAACCACGCATCACTGTTTTTGGTGTGGGCGGGGCCGGTGGCAACGCTGTAAACAACATGATTGAAAGCCGCCTTGAGGGCGTCGAGTTCGTTGTCGCAAATACCGATGCCCAGGCGCTTCTGCAAAATTCGGCGACGCGACGCGTCCAAATGGGAACAGCTCTTACGCAAGGACTGGGCGCTGGATCGCAACCGCAAATTGGCGCCGCCGCCGCCGAAGAGGCATTGCCCGAGATACTGGATTATCTTGCAGGCGCGCACATGGCCTTCATAACGGCAGGCATGGGTGGTGGCACGGGCACTGGTGCTGCGCCAGTGATCGCGCGCGCTGCGAAGGAGCAGGGCATTCTGACCGTTGGTGTCGTGACGAAGCCATTTCACTTTGAAGGCATTCGCCGCCAGCAAACAGCTGAACGCGGCATTGAACAACTTGCCCAATATGTTGACACGCTCATTGTCATTCCAAATCAAAACCTGTTCAGGGTCGCCAATGAGAAAACAACATTCGCCGCGGCATTCGCAATGGCTGACCAAGTTCTCTATTCCGGCGTTGCCTCGATCACTGAATTGATGACCAAGGAAGGCCTGATCAACCTTGATTTCGCCGACGTGCGCGCCATCATGAGCGAGATGGGCCGTGCGATGATGGGCACAGGCGAAGCCACGGGCGAACGGCGCGCTATTGAAGCGGCTGAAGCCGCGATCTCAAATCCATTGCTGGATGATGTTTCAATGCGCGGTGCGCGCGGGCTGCTGATTTCAATTTCGGGTGGACCAGATCTGACACTTTATGAAGTTGATGAAGCGGCAACCCGTATTCGTGAAGAAGTTGATCCTGAGGCAAATATCATTCTGGGCGCCACATTTGATGACTCGCTCGAGGGCACCATGCGGGTTTCCGTTGTGGCTACAGGCCTTGCTCAGGAAGCTCTCAGCGGCAATTCCTTGGGCTCGATGGAAGACCACGAGCCAGCGGCAAATCCCTCCCAACATGGTTATACGGGCAAGGCGCAAACGGTCTTGCCAAAGCCCATTACACCAGCTCCAATGGTTCCGCGCGCTCAGCCGGCCGCAGTAAAAATTCATAAGCCATTGCCAATTGAGCCTGTTCAGCAACGCCATGAAGAGGCTTACGAAGAGCCTGCCGCAAGACAGGCTCCGCGTGGCCAGCGCATTCCGCCAATTGAAGATTTTCCGCCAATTGCCCAGAAACAAATCGCCGCCCAGCAAAATCGCATTGAACATATTGCTGAACATGCCGCGCGCAAGAAAAAGGGCCTGTTTGAGCGCCTGGCAAATGTTGGCCTTGGCCGCAGGGATGATCCACCACCAGTTCAGAAGGAACCAATGATGGCATCAAGAACCGAGACTCCAGCACCGCGCTCCAAGCAAACGCGGCCTGTTGAGCCTGAGCCGCAGGCCTATATTGATCCCAATCTGGATGATGATCAACTGACCATTCCGGCCTTCTTGCGAAGGCAGGCCAATTAGGCGATTTAGCCCGTAAATTCGAAACCCGGTGGTCACATTTCTGCCGGGTTTCGTGCTTCTAACGCTATGCGCTTCAAGTTCCAGCCGCGATGGGCTAGAAGACGGCGCTGTGTGGGAAGCGAGAGTGGTTTAAGCATGAATTTGGCCATCAGGAATATTATTGGGCTGGCGCTCGTGGTTCTGTCGCTTGCCGCCTGTTCCACGCCTAATGTGGTCAAGGATATTTTTGGCGGCAGCTCGACCTCCACCAATGCGGCTGCCAGTGGCGGCGCTCTGAGCCCTGATTTGGCGGCGGCGGGTTCCGCTGATCCGGTTGCGGGGCTTTATAACACAGGACTGGACCAGCTTAACTCCGGCTCGTACAAATCAGCGGCCAAGAGCTTTGCCGAGGTTGAGCGCCAGCACCCCTATTCCAAATGGGCCACCAAGGCGCTTCTGATGCAGGCTTTTGCCAACTATCAACGCAATTCCTACGACGATGCGATCAATGCGGCCAGCCGCTTTATCACGCTGCATCCGGGCCACAAGGATTCATCCTACGCTTATTATTTGGTGGCGCTCTCGCAATATGAGCAGATCAGCGATGTGCGGCGCGATCAATCGGCTACCAAAAAGGCGCTGGAGGCCCTGGATGAAGTCAGCAAGCGGTTTCCCGAGTCGCCTTATGCGGCGGATGCCGCCAAGAAAAGTGTGAAGGCCAAGGACCATCTGGCCGCCAAGGAAATGGAAGTTGGGCGCTATTATTTGAAGCAGGGCTCCTATCTTGCCGGCATCAACCGGTTCAAGACTGTGGTGACGGACTACCAGATGACAACACAGGTGCCCGAGGCCTTGTATCGCCTAGCCGAGGGCTACATGGCATTGGGTGTTGTTTCAGAGGCGCAAACGGCTGCGGCTGTTTTGGGGCATAATTATCCGGACAGCCAATGGTATAGGGACGCTTACACGCTTGTTTCTTCCGATGGACAGCAGCCAGTCGAAGATCAAGGATCTTGGCTCAGCCGCGTTTTCAAGGGGGCTTGAGCCCGTCTGATTTTAACCTCTCGCAAAGGGATTAGAGACTCAGCTATAGTCATGTGATGCTGACTGCGCTTTCCATCCGTGATATCGTTCTCATTGAGAAACTCGACATTTCGCTTGAATCCGGCCTCACGGTTTTGACCGGCGAAACGGGCGCTGGAAAATCCATTTTGCTGGATGCCCTGGGCCTGGCGCTTGGCGGGCGCGGTGATTCAACCCTGGTGCGCCATGGGGCGCAGAAGGGTGTGGTGACGGCGGCGTTCTCCTTGGCCAAATCCCATGGGGCTTTCGCCATTCTGGCGGATCAGGGCATTGAGGCGGATGGCGAGCTGGTGATACGCCGCATTCAAACGGCCGAAGGCCCCAGCCGCGCCACGATCAATGAGCAGCCTGTGAGTTTGAATTTGCTGCGCCAGATTGCCGGGAGCCTGGCGGAAATACATGGCCAGCATGCGGATCGCGCGCTGGTTGATGTGGCTGCACATCGACGCCTAATTGATGCCTTCGGCGGGCTGGAAAATCAGGCTGGCAAGGTTGCGGCACTATGGCAGGCTGTCAGTGAAGTTGCCGTGGAATTGGCCGAGCATCGCGCTTCGATGGCGCGCGCCGAAGCCGAGCGTGATTATATCGAGCATGCGGCGGAGGAATTGCGGGCGCTTGATCCACAGGTGGATGAAGAAACCAAGCTGGCTGATGCCCGCCAATTGATGATGCATGCCGAACAATATTCGGCGGCGCTCACCGAAGCTGACAATGTGCTTTCCAGCGACAGTGTCGAGGCGCGGCTGAATGCGGCGCTTCGCAAGCTTGAACGGCGGCGCGAAACGGCTGGCGGCAGGCTTGATCATGTGTGCGCTGCCTTGGACCGGGTTCTGGTTGAGATGAACGAGGCGAGCCGTGCCTTGAATGATGCGCAGAAGTCATTCTCTTTCAATCCATCGGATCTGGAAAAATCCGAGGAGCGTTTGTTTGCGCTTCGTGCAGCAGCCCGCAAGCACAAATGCACGGTGGATGGCCTGGCTGCCATGCGGGCGCGGTTTGAAAATGATCTTTTGGCCCTGACCGATGGCGGACAACGCCTGAAAAAACTGGAGGACCGGCACGGAGCGGCGCAAAAGGCCTATGACGCGGCGGCTGATGATTTGAGCGCGGCGCGGAAGGCTGTGGCCAAGAAGCTGGACAAGGCGGTGATGGCGGAATTGCCGCCGCTTAAGCTTGAGAAGGCGCGGTTTGAAACCCAAATCATCAGTGACGCGGCCAAGCCCGGGCCGCAAGGCATCGACCGTGTCGAATTTGTTGTGGCGGCCAATCCCGGCACACCCCTATCGCCGTTGATGAAGGTCGCTTCGGGTGGCGAGCTGGCGCGCTTTATGCTGGCGCTGAAAGTCATTCTCGCCACCAAGGGATCAGCGCCGACGCTGATATTCGATGAAATTGACACAGGCGTTGGCGGCGCGGTGGCGGATGCCATTGGCGGGCGCCTGGCGCGGCTGGCGGAAGGTTTGCAGGTTTTGGCGGTGACCCACTCTCCGCAAGTCGCCTCTCGGGCGGCTGAGCACATGCTGATTTCAAAAATGGAGGAAGTGGGCAGCCACCGCATGGTGACGCGCGTGCAAACGCTTTCCGAAAAGAGCAGGCGCGAAGAAGTGGCGCGTATGCTTTCTGGCGCGCAGGTGACGGATGAGGCCCGCGCCCAGGCGGACCGCCTGCTGTCCAGCCGGGGCTAGGCGTGGCCGAGAAAAAACCTGACCAGCTGAGTTTGGCTGAGGCGGCGGCTGAGTTGAAACGGCTGGCCGATGAAATCGCCGAGCACGATGAGCGCTACCATGCACAGGATGCGCCCATTATTTCCGATGCGGAATATGATCGCTTGAGGCTGCGCAACGCGGCTATCGAGGAGCGCTTTCCTGAATTGGTTCTGGCGTCCTCGCCTTCTAAACGGGTGGGTGCGGCGGCGCAGGAAAAATTTGGCAAGGTACGGCACCGGGTTCCGATGCTGTCTCTCGCCAATGCCTTTGCTGAGGAAGATGTGACGGATTTTCTAAGCCGGGTCCGGCGGTTTTTGAATTTGCCTGAAACCACTGAAATCGAGGTGACGGCTGAACCCAAGATCGACGGCCTCTCCATTTCACTGCGCTATGAAAGGGGCAAGCTTGCGCAGGCTGCCACGCGGGGCGATGGGGCAGAGGGTGAAAATGTAACAGCCAATGTCCTGACCATCGCTGATATTCCCGCCAAATTGACAGGCGCAGCGCCGGATGTTCTCGAAATCCGTGGCGAGATATATATGTCGCACAAGGACTTCGCGACTCTTAATGAAAAGCAACTTCAGGCAGGTGACAAGACCTTCGCCAACCCCCGGAATGCGGCGGCGGGAAGTCTGCGCCAGCTCGATTCATCAATTACGGCTTCCCGGCCCCTGCGTTTTTTCGCCTATGCCTGGGGCGAGGCACCTGAGCTTCCCGGCGAGACCCAGTTTGATGCGGTGATGGCGTTCAGGAAACTTGGGCTTCCGGTTAATTCGTTGATGAAAATATGCCGTTCACCGGCGGAGCTTCTTGCGCAATATCGCGATATCGAAGAGCGCAGGGCTGATCTGGGCTATGACATTGATGGTGTGGTTTACAAGGTGAACCGCCTGGATTGGCAGGAACGGCTGGGTTTTGTTTCGCGCTCACCCCGCTGGGCCATTGCGCATAAATTTGCGGCGGAGCAGGCCACAACAGTGTTGGAAGGCATCGATATTCAGGTGGGCCGCACCGGCGCTTTGACGCCGGTGGCCAGGCTTCGGCCCGTGACGGTTGGCGGTGTTGTCGTGTCAAATGCCACACTGCATAATGAAGATGAGATTGCCCGTAAAGATTTGCGCATTGGTGACACGGTAATTGTGCAGCGGGCGGGCGATGTCATTCCGCAGATCATATCAGTTGTTCTGGACAAGCGGCAAGCATCCTTCAAACCCTATGTCTTTCCCGATCACTGCCCGGCTTGCGGCAGCGCTGCCACGCGAGAAGATGACGTCGTGCGGCGCTGTTCAGGCGGATTGATTTGCCCCGCGCAAAGGGTTGAACGGTTGAAGCATTTCGCGTCTCGCAATGCCTTTGACATCGAGGGGATGGGCGACAAGATCATAGAAGAATTCTACCACGATGGGTTGATCCAGTCTCCGCAGGACATCTTTACCTTGGCCGAACGCGATGATCGCTCGCTGAAAAAGTTGAAGGACCGGGAAGGCTGGGGCGAGGCCAGTGTCAAGAAGCTGTTTGATGCCATTGACCAGCGGCGTGGGGTGGCGCTTGACCGGTTTATCTTTGCGCTTGGCATCCGGCATGTCGGTGAAACGACGGCCCGGGTTCTGGCGCGGGCTTATGCTTCGGCGGCGGTGCTCAGGGACCAGATGATCGCGGCTGTGCCGGAGTCCGAGGCATTCGAAGAGTTGAATGCGCTGGATGGCATTGGCGCTGTCGTCGCCCGTTCTATCACTGAGTTTTTTGCGGAACCCCATAATGTCGAAGTGGTAAATGAGCTGCTCAGGCATGTGACGCCAGCAGCGCTGGCCGCCGTGCAATCATCTTCAGTGGTTGCGGGAAAGACGGTGGTTTTTACCGGTGCCCTGGAAATGATGACGCGAGAAGAAGCAAAATCCATGGCGGAACGGCTGGGAGCCAAGGTCGCGGGTTCGGTTTCGAAGAAGACCGATCTGCTTGTGGCGGGGCCTGGAGCTGGCTCCAAGCTGAAAGAAGCCGAAAAGCATGGCGTTGAAGTGATCGATGAGGCGGAGTGGTTCAGGCGGGTGGGGGGTTAAGAGAAGGGCGCGCAGGCTTTTTGCAGCCACGTCAATTCGTCGCCTGAAAGGTGATCGCCGACTTCCTTGAGTACCCGGGCGTGATAGGTGTCCAGCCAATGCAACTCATCTCTGGTGAGCAATTTTGTCTCGATCAGGCGGCGCTCAATGGGACAGAGGGTCAGGGTTTCAAATCCCAGCATTGGGCGTTCGCCGCCGTCGATGGCCTTCGCTTCGTGAATGAGCAGCAGGTTTTCAATGCGAATGCCGAATTCGTTTTGCTTATAGAAACCAGGCTCATTGGAAAGGATCATGCCGGGCTCCAAGGGTGTCCGGTCTGACTTGTTGATGCGGGCGGGGCCTTCGTGAACCGAAAGATAGGAGCCAACGCCGTGGCCCGTGCCATGATCATAATCAAGTCCCGCGGCCCAAAGGTGCTGCCTGGCGAGAACATCCATCTGCGATCCACAAGTGCCTTTGGGAAAGCGCAGGCGCGATATGCCAATCATGCCTTTCAGCACACGGGTGAATCGGTCTTTCATTTCTGCTGTTGGAACGCCCACGATGACGGTGCGGGTGATGTCCGTTGTGCCGTCCTGATATTGGCCGCCGGAATCAATCAGGAAGATTTCATTGATTTTGAGCGGCAAGCAGTCGTGCGGGTTCACATGATAGTGCGGGATGGCGGCATTGGGGCCTGCGCCTGCGATGGTGTCGAAGGAGAGATCGAGCAACATGCCGGTTTCCTTTCGGAAGCCTTCCAGCTTTTCAGCAACGGGCCATTCGGTAAGATCGCCCGTGGGGGCAGCGGACTCCAGCCAGCACAAAAAGCGCGACATGGCCACGCCATCGCGCTTGTGGGCGGCACGGGCCCCTTCTTGTTCGGTGGCATTCTTTCTTGCTTTTGGCAAAACGCAAATATCAGTTGCGTTGATGAGCCTGGCGCCGGATTTTTCCAGCACGGTTTTGATGCGGGAAGGAACACCGCCGTTGTCAATTTGGACGGTGGTTTTGGACTTGCCGAGCGCTTTCAACGCAGCCTCAAGTTCGTCTGGTTTTTTTATCGTCACGGATTTTTTGAGATGGGCTTGCACATCTTCGGGAAGTTTGTTCTTTTCGACGAATAGTTCCGCTTTGCCTTTCTTTTTCAGAATGGTGTAGGCCAGCACAACGGGCGTGTAGGGCACGTCATGGCCCCTGATGTTCAGCGCCCAGGCCACAGAGTCGGGCATGGTCAAAACGGTTGCGTCAGCCTTTCCCAATTCCCTGGCGACCATCGCCAGCTTGTCAGCAACACTCTGACCGGCAAACTGCAGGGGCTGGACCGAGAGTTGGGCGGTTGGCCGGGGCGGTTGATCGGTCCAGATTGCGTCAATCGGATTGCTTGTTACGGCCCGGAGCTTTGCACCGGCCTTGGCGCAGGCTGCTGAAAATCGCCCGGCCTGTTCGGCCGTCGTCAGCCATGGATCAAAGCCCAGCACGTCACCTTTCTTGAGGTTGCTTTCGATCCATTTGACGGGAGGCTCATCGACGAGGTGAAAAGGTGTGAACAGTTTGGTGTCCACCTGCTGGCGCACTTGAATGGTGTAGCGGCCATCGACAAAAATGGCACCTTTGGTTTGGGTTACGATCGCCATGCCCCATGAGCCGGCAAAGCCCGTCAGCCATTTCAGACGTTCCGCATACGGAGCAACATATTCGCCCTGAAACTCATCTTGGCGGGGAATAATGAAGCCGGTGATCTTTTGTTTCTTGAGGTGAATTCGAAGGTCAGATATGCGTGATTTATTTGTCATTTGCTCATTTTTGTCTCTTTGAGTCTGATTCTGACCAAAGGAAATACTTGCATACTGCGTCAAGATGTTCCATATGGTCGAGATCGAAAACTTGGGCCGGACGATTGGCCGCATCGCGTCCCGATAGGGGTGTGTTTACGCAGAGACTCCTCCAACTATCGACTACATGGGTCTTTGTGCGCTGCTTTGGCAGTTCATCGGGATCTCACTATAACCCAACTGAAGGACGATCCCATGAATACGGGTACTGTAAAGTGGTTCAATGAGCAAAAGGGCTACGGCTTTGTTCAACCTGACAATGGAAGCAAGGACGTTTTCGT
>JANMHO010000262.1:0-5241 GCA_031375195.1 Rhodobiaceae bacterium | reverse complement strand
TATTCTTTGTTTACGTGATTTCTGGCGCCCTTGCGGGACTGGCCGGTGTCATCCTCGCCTCCCAGTTCGGCGCCGGACAGCCAATTGAGGGCATAGGCTGGGAACTGTTTGCCATCGCCCCCGTTGTCGTCGGCGGCACATTGCTCTCCGGCGGCAAGGGCTCGGTCGCCGGCACCCTGGCGGGCGCGCTTCTTCTCGGCGTGATCTTCACAATCCTGAACTTTGAAAACGGCATGGGCTGGATTTCCCTGTCCGCTTACTGGCAGTCCGTTGTCCGCGGTCTGTTCCTGCTGGTTGTGGTGATCTTGCAATCGCGGCTTGCGGCCAAAGACCCGAACGGCTCGCCCAAAGCCTCAACTTGAGAAATGCCGGCCGGTTCAGGCGGTTATGTTCACCACTGAATGGGTGCGCGCGGATTCGAGCGCGGCAAGGGCAATAGTCAATGAGGCCACGCCATCTTCGCCGGTCGAAAGCGGTTTGCCATCGCCCGCAATGGCCGACTTGAACGCATTGATCGTCCGGGCATAAAGATTTTCATGCTGAAGCTGGAGCCTGGCTTCGCCACCTGCTGTCCTCAGCAAAACCTCCCCGATGGGAGCTTGGGTCATGCAATTGGTGGCCACTAGAGAACCCGAGTCGCCATGAACTTCGACGGACGTTTGCACATATTTTGTTGTGAACCCGTCGTGGAACTGGCCGAGTATCCCGGAGCGGAAGGTGATCACACCCATGGCCGCATCTTCCACGCCCGTGACCGCCATGCCGCTGTTCTGGACCGTTGCCGAAACGCTTACCGCATCGTCGTCGATGATGAAGCGCATGAGATCGGCATCGTGAACCGTGAGATCAAGTATCGCTCCGGCACCCGCCGCCGGATTGGTCAAGCGCCAGCCCTGCAGGTGAACCGGCAGATAACCCGCATGGACCACCTTTATGGCAAGCGGCCTGCCGATCTTTCCCGCTTTGATGGCGTCCCGCATCGCGCGGTGGGTTGCGGCTCCCCGCAAGTGGTGATTGGTGGCGAGCACAACATTGGCCGCCTTGCAGGCCTTCACCATGTTCACTGCATCGGCCACATTGGTTGCAAGCGGCTTCTCGCAGAGAATATGTTTGCCCGCCTTGGCAGCGGCAATGCACTGGCCATGATGCAAATCGTTGGTTGTGGCGATGTAGACGGCGTCAATCGGAGAATTCAAAAAGTGGCCAAGGTCAGTTGTGGACTTTGAAATTCCGAACTCATTGGCATACGCGGCGCCTCGCCGTGAATCCGTGCTGAAGATGTTGGCAATTTCTCCGCCGGTCTGGCGTATTGCATTAATCACCCATTCACGGCCAATCGTGGATGCTCCAACAAGTCCCCAGCGAATGTTTTTCATACAGTTTGATTACCAAGAGAGTTATGACTAAGCAAGGTTTGACAGATTGCCCCGCGCGGCTTGTTCGCAAGGAATGGCCCAACGAGCGGACATACGACCAAAGCTGCTATATCGACGCGATTGACCAAGAGCGGAACTGAAAGGCCTTCGTTCCTGATAGTGCTAAAACAGTAAGTTCTTCGTTTTGCTCATGCTCCGGTCTTACGCAACCCACATGACTTGAGCTATTCAGCAGACTCGATCTCTGCCGGCAGAAGCAATCGGACTGCTAGAATGCAGAGCAAGGTTGTCAACGCCAGGATGATAGCGACAAGCGAATTGATGTCAGGCGAAAATCCCAGGCGCATCATGGCCCAGAGCCTGATCGGCAAGGTGCTGTCAGTGCCTGTCACCAGCAGTGTGATCATGGTTTCATCAAAGGACAGGGCAAAGCTCAAAACGCCGGCGCCAATCAGCGTGCTGGCAAGGTTCGGCAGAATGATATGGCTAAAGGTCTGCCATGCGGATGCGCCAAGGTCGGTGGAAGCCTCTATCATTTCGGTGCCGATGGATTGCAGACGAACCACGATGGTGCGGTAGGTGAGCGCCTGGACGAAGACGGTATGCGCCACGATGACGGTCATCAGCGAACGCGGTATTCCGGTCTCGCGGAAGAAGATCAGCAATGACAGGCCAGTAATGATCGGCGGCATCAGGAATGGCAGGTATATGGCAAACTGCATGGCCTCGCGGCCCAGCGATTTACCGCCGCAATAGTGAATGGCAAGAAGCGTGCCGCAGATGATCGAAAGCAGGGAGGCTGAGAAGCCGACGATAAGCGTATTGCCAACGGCTTCGAGAATTCCCGCATTGGCGGTGAGTGCGGCGTAGGACGATAGCGACGGGTCATGCCATTGGACCTCCCCGTGCGCGATGCCAAAGAAAGATGAAACGATGGGGATGACAAGTGGGCTGTAAAGCAACAGGAATATCACGCCGGTCATGGCCCAGAGCGCGCCAATAGCATATCCTGGCAGCCGCATCATCTTTGACGGGCCTCCAACCGGCTTCCCGCAGCAATGACAGCAATGACCACGAGCGCCAGGACAGTGGCAAGCGCCGCGCCAAATGGCCAGTTGAAGGCCGTGCCAAACTGGCTGTAAACGATGCGGCCAAAAGTGAAGCCGCTGTGACCGCCCACCATTTGCGGCGTCAGAAAATCGCCCATTGCCAGAACGAAGACGAACGATGCCGCAGTTACAATGCCGGGCACGCTCAGCGGCACGATGATGCGCGCGAATGTCTGCAGGCTGGAGGCACCGAGATCGCTTGAGGCTTCGATAAGGTCGCGCGGGATCCGCTCAAGCGACAGAAAGATGGGCAATATGGCAAAGGGGATGAGCAGTATCGTGAGTGTCAGGAGCACGGCGTTGAGATTGAACACAAAGAGTGTGAGGGGAGCGTCAACCAGCCCTGTCCACAGAAGAAACTGGTTCAGGAAACCCGTGCCGCCGAGAATGCTGCGGATGGCATAGATCTTGATGATGTAGCTCATCAGCAGCGGCACCAGGACCATGAGCAGCACGAGATAGCGCTGCCGTCCCTTCAGATTGGCCAGAAGGAAGGCGACAGGAAATCCGGTGAGGATCGCCAATGCCGCAACAGCGAGGCAGAGAAGGCAGGTCCGCCACAGAATGGGGATGAAGATGGCATCGGTGAAGATGCGCCGGTAATTGCCCAGGCCAATATCGGCTACAATCTGGCCGCCTTCCATCCGGAAGAAACTGTAGGCAAGAAAACTCGCCAGAGGTGCAAGAATGAGAAGGATTGGCAGGCCATAGGCAAAGGCCGCCAAGAGGCGCGGCCAGAATCCATTTCTTGCACTACCGACAAAAATCATGGCAGGTCCGGCCCCCTTGCATAAGAGAGCCCGGTCACCAGGGTGACCGGGCCTTCTAGCAGTCCTCTACGGTCAAGGCTGGGCCTTGACTTCGTTCCACAGATCGGAGCGCTTGGTCGGGTCTTCGACAAAATCGAGCCAGACCAGCTTGTCATTGGCGCCGGCACTGCCGGTTTCGACTGCCGTGTTGCCAAATCCGGTGCGCTCGGAAAGCTGCTGGCCAATCTTCTTCTGCAGCAGGAAGTTGACCCAGGCCTCAGCCAGATCGACATCCTGGACACCACTGGTCATGGCCCATGTATCGAGCCAGGCGAGCGCGCCTTCCTTGGGATTGACGTATTCAATATTGGCACCGGCATCTTTCATCGCCTTGACCTGCTGCTGGCCGTAGTTGGCCCAGATCAGCGCCACGTCATTGGACTTGTAAAGCTGCAGAGCCTCGTCGGGCGTCGTGTAGAAGCTCAGGACATTGCCCTTGAGGGCAATGAGCTTCTCCTTGATCTTGCCCATCTGCTCCTCGGTGAGATGGAATGGATCTTCAATGCCCATGGTGAGCGCCGTGAATGAAACATTGTGCTCGCCATTGTCGTAGGCAAGAATCTTGCCCTTGTATTTGGGATCCCAGAATATCTCGAATGTGTCAGGCGCCGGATTCACCTTGTCCTTGTCGTAGATGATGCCAATTGAATCGAAGCAGAAGGGAATCGAATGCACTTTGCCATCGCGCATGACGCCCTTCACCTTCGAAAGATCCTGAAACCGCGGCAGAACATCCTTCTGGTTCGGAAGCTTCGACAGGTCGTGCGGCGTCGTAAGCCCGCCATCAATATAGCGTTGGAGCTGCGCCGTGTTCACGGCGAACACGTCAAAATCCTTGCCTTCGCTGCCCTTTATCTTGGCCCAGATTTCGTCATCGGTGCCGATGAACACGATATTGGCCTTGGCGCCCGTCTGGTCCTGGAACTCCTTGACCCAATCATCATCGGCATAGCCCTGCCAGGCCATCACCCGAAGTTCCTTGGCAGCAAAGGCCCGGCTGGAACTCAGAATGGCCGGCGCGGCCAAAGCCAGGCCCAGCGCGGTGCGTCTATTCAGTTTCTTTGTCATTGACGTCTCCTCCATTTTGTTTATCGTTCAAAATCAAACCCACCCGCCATCGACGATGTAGTTCTGGGACGTGCACATGCGACTGTCATCGGCGGCGAGGAACAACACCATGCGGGCGATGTCGGGCGGATAGAGTCTGTCTTTCAGGCATTGCCGTTCATCAATCTGGCGGTCACCCGCTTCATTGAGCCACAACTTAACCTGCCGGTCCGTCATCACCCACCCCGGAAGCACGCAATTCACCCGAATCTTTTCCGGTCCCAGCTCACGCGCCAGAGCCCGCGTCAGCCCACCCACCGCAGCCTTGGCGGTGACATAGGCAGGGCAGTCCGGATCGCCAACCAGCCAGGTTATCGAGCCCAGATTGATGATCGAACCGCCCCCGGCATCGCGCATGTGCGGGCGCACTGCCTGGCTTGCAAAAAACTGGTGGCGCAAGTTCACTTGCATGCGTTCATCCCAGTAGGCGACCGACACATCTTCCGTCCTGTGACGGTCGTCGTTTCCGGCATTGTTGATCAATACCGACACCGGGCCTTGGCGATCGCAGGCTTCGGCGACAGCGCGGCGGAGGGACTCGATGTCGCGCAGATCGCAATTTATATAATGCGGGACGGTCTTTCCCTTTTCCTTCAACCGGGCCACAAGGGCCATCGCAGGGCCATCGGAAATATCGGCAAAACACACCTTGGCGCCCTGCTCGCAAAAGTGCTCAACCAGGCTCGCACCGATGCCGCTCCCTCCGCCTGTTATGAATATGCTGCGATCCTGGAGGCTGGGAAACGTTGCCGGTCTTTTGATATAGCCATTCATAAAGCACGCTGCCCGCCGTCAAAAACGGGATGTTGAAGCCGCTCCCAGGCAGTGTCAATAGATGGC
>JANMHO010000247.1:0-10470 GCA_031375195.1 Rhodobiaceae bacterium | reverse complement strand
CGGAACCATGGCAAATACCACATCATTCCGGCGCTCCGCGCTTGGCAATGAGTCCCCGTACCGGATCATAGGCAATGATGGCGGCGGTCAGGAATACAGCGGTCGTCACGGTCACAATGGCAAGTGCCATCCAGTTTATCTGCCCATGCAGCGAGAAGCGGATGAGTTCAACTGCGTGGGTGAACGGGTTCCACAGGCAAACATAGTAGAGCAGCGGGCTCGATTCCCTTACGCGCCACAATGGATAAAGGGCGGACGAAGCGAAATACATCGGGAAAATCACAAAGTTCATGACCCCGGCGAAATTCTCGAGTTGCTTCACGAGGGACGAGAGCAGCAGGCCAATTGATCCGAACAGCAGCCCGCACAGGATCAGCGCCGGCAGGATGGCCAAGTAGCCGATCAGCGGTGGCTCGACGTCCCAAAGCCATGCG
Source organism: Rhodobiaceae bacterium (assembly GCA_031375195.1). Classification (GTDB taxonomy): domain Bacteria; phylum Pseudomonadota; class Alphaproteobacteria; order Rhizobiales; family Aestuariivirgaceae; genus Aestuariivirga. The sequence goes on along the minus strand of JANMHO010000247.1, from coordinate 10,036 downwards.
ACGCCCAAGAAGACATAGACCTGCAAGATCGACACCGCCAGTCCGGCGATGAGTTTGGAAACGAGCAGGAACCAGCGCGGAAACGGGCTGACGAGAAGCGTGCGCATATTGCCCATCTCGCGGTCATAGACCATCGACAGCGATGACTGCATTCCGTTGAAGAGAAGGATCATGGCCACCAGACCGGGGGTAATGTAGACTTCATAGAGAACGTAGGTCTCGTAAGGCGGGATAATCGACACGCCCAGCACCTGGCGGAATCCTGCAGCAAAAATGAACAGCCACAGAAGCGGTCGCACCAGTGCCGCGATGAAGCGTTCGCGCTGGTGCAGAAACCGCAGGCTTTCCCGCCATACAATGCCGGTGAGGCAAGTGGCATACTGCCCAACGGAGAACCCTGCTTGCGACCCAGCCGCGGGATGGGCAACTGTCATGCCGCCGCCCCGCTTGCCACGGGCGGTCTGCCCGCACCAGTGAGATTGGCGAAGGCCGTTTTCATGTCGCCTCCGCCATTGGCGCTGACGACTTCGCTGACCGCGCCCTCGGCCAGGACGAGTCCCTGATGCAGAACCACGACGGAATCCTGCGGCGTCACTTCTTCGATGAGGTGGGTTGCCCACAACACGCCAATGTCTTCTTCTCTGACCAACCGCCTGACATGGCCGATGATGTCGGCCCGCGAGCGGATGTCGAGGCCGACCGTCGCCTCATCGAGCAGCAAAAGCTTGGGCCGATGCAGCAAGGCGCGGGCAATTTCGACGCGGCGCACTTGTCCTCCCGATAGATTGCGAACCTTTTCATTCCGGCGGTCGGAGAGATCGAACCATTCGAGCAGTTCAATTGCCCGCTTGGCCCCCTCATGTCCGGAAATTCCGTGAAGCGCTGCGTGATAGGCAAGGTTTTGCATTATCGAAAGGTCGAGGTCCACCGTGCGTGACTGAAACACGACACCAAGACGGCGCAAGGCTTCTCCGGGAGCACGGGAGACGTCGTTTCCAAACACCTCGATCGTGCCCTCACGCGCATCGTAAAGCCGCGTGACAAGCGCAAAAAGCGTTGATTTTCCAGCGCCATTTAAGCCGAGCAGCACGGCAAACCTTCCGGCTGGAACTCCGAAGGAAACGCCATTGAGGGCGCGCCGTGAGCCATAGGCGTGGCTGAGGTTCTTAACGTTTAAAGCAACTGTTCCTTTGTCTTTCACCATGCCGTGATTAACGCATATCCTGCATTGCCTGTTCAATGAAAAAGTTGAAAATCATTATAAGGCTCAACGCGGCGACACCGCCACACCCCATGGCAGCTGCCCGACCTGGACCGATTTGAGGACCTTTAGTGATTCGACATCGATGATCGAAATGTCATTTGACACCCCGTTGGTGCTGATCAGTAGTTTCTCGTCAGGCGTGAAAGCCAACTGCCACACGCGCTGCCCAACCAGCAGATAATCCAGGACCTCGAATGTTTCGGCATCGATCACGGCGACGCGGTTGGCGGGGCCGAGCGCCACGAAAGCTTTTTTTCCATCCTTGGTGATGCGCACTCCTACCGGCTGAATCGCCTCGGAACGCAAGCCGGGTATCTCGAAGGAAATCCTCTTGATAATCTTGAAGCTCTTGTTGTCGATCACGCTAACCGTGCCGCCAATCTCGGAGCTGACCCAGACCTGGGAGTTGTCGTTTTTGAATTCCGCAAAGCGCGGGCGCTGGTCCACGAGAACATTTTGGATAATTTCGCTGGTGGCGGTGTCGACAAAGTGGGCCATGTTGGTGGTCTCAGACGTATTGACAAGAATTTTGCCGTCGGGGCTAATCCCCATGCCCTCCGGCTCAACGCCCACTGGAATTTCGCTGATGACCGACTTTGACGCCATATCGATGATCGTGATGAGATTGTCGTCTTCATTGGCGACGTAAAGCGTGTTGCCGTCAGGGCCAAGCACCAGCAGTTCCGGGTCGGGTCCCGACGGCAGGGTGCCAAGGCGTTCGTAGGTTGAGGCGTCAAGGATTTCAACGGTGTCGTCATCGCTTGCGCATACGAGAATAAATTTGCCATCTTTGGTGACAGCGATGCCACGCGGTCGCTGGCCAACCTTTACCGTCTTGATGGCCTCCATCGTTTCGGAATCGACAACCGTGATGGTGTTGTCTTTTTCATTGGAAACATATATCGAATAGGCGCTCGCCTGACCTGGCGCCAAGCCGAGCGCCAGCACCGCAAGGGTCAAAAAACGAACACGCATGATTTCCTCCACCGATTGAATTTATTGGAATTTGCATTTGGTTTCGGGCTGATCGATGCCGAGCGTGTCAAGCTCGGAGAACTGATGAAGAAAGCCCTCCTGCGGCGAGACCGACACTACATTTCGCCCGTCGCTCAGCAGGATCGGCTGGCGCAATTGCCAATTCCATGTCCGGAAGGTGACCCTCTGCCCCTTGAAAGCAGCAATCGAGAAATCCGGCGCTTTAATGAAATTGCTGATCGTGCCGGGATCTGCCGATCCCGTACGCGCCACGGCCTCGCCAATGATCCGCACGGCGGTCCACGCCTGCATATCCTTGGAATTCATGCGTCGCCCGGCGGCTTTCTCAAAGCGGTTTTGAATCTGTTTAGCACCCCACTGCTCGTGGGAAGGATGCCAGCTCCCTGGAACCAGCCCCGCTGAGCCCGCGACCGGGCGCGGTATCCAGGTCCGGTAGGGCAAATAGGTTGCGAAAACTTCACTTTCATCGGCAACAACGACAACATCGTGGTCAGGCGCTCCCTGCGTAAAAACCGGCATCTCACGCTGGATCAACACATTTCCACTGTCGGTCTGGCGTGACGCGCCACGGTCCTGGAACACCCGCTCCTCCACAATATTTGCACCAAAGCGCTTGGCTGACCGTTTCAGTGCCTCGGCCCACAGTTTGTCCGTTTCATGCGAACCCGATATCAGAAACCAGTTCGGCCACTGTTTCCATACGAGATACTGTGCCAGCCCGTCGGCGAGCATGGACCGGGCTGGCGCTATGTGGAAGACATTGGCGCGGCAGTCTTCTTCCCTCAGCGAGTCGTCGGTCGCTCCGGCGTTGAGTATGAGGACGCCACGGGCACGGGCAGCATCGGCGGCTTTGAGCAGCATTGGAGCGGGCAAGTCCGAGATAATGTAGGAAGTGCCGCTGGCAATCAGCCGTTCCAGCGCCGGCAAGGGATCTTCGTCCGGTCCGAGCTTCACCTCCTCCAGGAAGAATTTTTGATCGAGGAACTTGCCGGTGGTATTGTTGTCGTTGATCGCCACCCTCGCACCGGCGATTCCATCATCCGCAGGCGGTGCATCGAGAACCGAGATCGCAAGCTTGATTTCGTTGCTGCGCAAGTAGCCAATCCGGATCTCTATGGGTTCCGCCGCATAAGCCCAGGCGACCTGATTCAGGAACGCTAGCGCAAGAAGCATAACAATGCCCAACCATCCGGGCAGCGAGGCTAGCCGGATTTTGAATTCACGCATCATCACCAGGATCGCAAGCGCATCGCTGACTTCCTTTTGCTGGTTGCCAATGAAACACATTACGCAGAAATCATCGAATATCCAACGTTGAATGTCGCAAGTGGCAAAGCGCTGCTTCAGCGGAATAATCGAGCTCACGGCAAAAGTCACTGTCCATGAGTAAGCATTTCAGTATATCGTCCCCTTTCGCCGGAAAAGGGGGGAGCTATGTCTCGTATAGGATATCCATGTCTCGCAGTCGCATTGCTATTGGCATCGGCCCTTTCGGGTGCCGCCCGAGCTGCCGTGCCGGGGACGCAGAAATGCATCGCCGCGTTCGACTTCGAGCTCATCGACCTGAGCCTTGAAGGCGAGGTCAATGGCGCCAACAGCGCCGAGCAGAAAAGGCTTGCCCTCGTAAGCGGGAAGCTGCGGAATTGGCTTGCAGCCAATGGCCATCAGGTTTGCGACTTGGGTCCGATCGCTGCTGACGCAAAGGCCGCCAATCTCTATGGATGCGGCTGTGTGCAGAAACTGGCAGGCCGTGTCGATGCCGGGCTGGCCGTTACCGGCGTGGTTCAAAAGGTTTCGAACCTCATCCTCAACGTCGAGATCGAAGTACGCGACGTCGGAATGAACAAGCCGCTGGTCCGGGCAAACGCCCAGTTCCGGTCCAACACCGACGAATCCTGGATGCTCGGTCTCGACTGGCTCATCAAGCACCGGCTGTCCGGCGCGCTGGCATACCTGGGAGTAAAGAAGCAATGAACCGCCTGGCGACCGTGGCGCTCACCGCGATGATGCTGTTCGGATCAGCGCCTCAGCTTTCCGCGCAGGATTCAATGGCCGGCGTCGATTTGAACTCTCCGATGATGACAACGGCTGAAATGAGCCGGGAAGATGTAGTCGCGCTGATCGCGGCGGGCGCTGGGGTCAATCTCTCGGGTAAGCGCCTGTCGGGCCTCGACCTGTCGGGCCTTGACCTTTCAGGGGCAGTCCTGCGCGGGGCGTACCTCAATAAGGCCAATCTCAAGGGTGCAAAGCTCGATAAGGCGGTGCTCGATCAGGCTTGGGCGCTTACGGCTAATTTCGCGGGCGCCAGTCTGCGGCAGGCCAGCTTGATTGCCAGTCAGATGCGCGGCTCCAACTTCAAGAGCGCCGATTTGTCTGGTGCCCGTATCACCGCCGATTTCACAAATGGAGATCTTGTGGGTGCCAGGTTCGAAGGCGCCGACCTTTCAGCCGATATGAAAAACCAGTCGATGGGTCTCATGCGCGCAGTGCTGCGTTCAGCGAAACTCGACGGCGCCGATTTCACGGGCGCCAACTTGTCCCGAACTGTGCTTGAGTTCGCTGTACTGAAGGAAGCCATACTCGACGGAGCAAACCTATATGGTGCTGAACTGGGTGGCGCCAACCTCACTGGTGCATCTGTGGTTGGGGCGAATTTCGAGCAGGCAGATGTCACTTCCGCAGTTCTGCAGAAGCTCAAGGGAATGGACCTCGCGCAGAACTTCGGGAAGGTTAGGAACCTGAAGCGCGCTTTCCGCGACTGAATCTTCTTGACGTTTGCCGCATTTATCAAAAACAGCGTATTTCAGCTTCCGCCCGTGCCCGCTGCAGTTCGTCGGTTGCCCGCTTGGCGGGCTCACTCTGGCGGAACAGGACCCCCTTTTCGCCCTGAAGCTGACCAACACTTATGAACGATGCTGCAGTTTCGTAGCGTTCATAGGGCAGAATCGAGGCGATAATGTCAATGGCACAGGAGCATTTTTCCAAAGCCTCGCGAGTCTCGCCGTTCGCCTTCATGCACCCAAAAACAAAGTCGGCTCTGGCGACTGTCGGATAGTCGTTCAAAAGCTGGGCCACGGCTGGCGCAGCGGCGGCAAAAATTGCAAGCGCCGCCGCACACAACAACGCGTTACAGCGTATCTGCATTCCTTCTCTCCCGAAGGGCAATGAAAACCCTCTCCGTCTTGCAACGGAAAGGGCAAAGGTCAATTCAAGCCACCGCGGTCAGCTCTTGACGAGCGAACCTGCGATCTTCTCGGAGATGTAGCCGAGAACGTTGCCGATCACCAATGATATGGCGACAGCCACCGCTACTTTCACAACTGCGCCTGATCCCTCGCCGTAACCGGCGGCGCCGTGCAGGAACAGTGCTGCGGTCGAGGCGTAGCCATAGACTGCCGCAGGAATGGCCGACAATGCAGGTATTTTCGCGCCAAGAATCATAATCGCAACAGTGACGCCGACGCAAATGGCGGCGGTGATGGCCGTGATCCCCAGGGCTAGCGCCACGATCAGTGCAACAGCGGCGCAGACGGCACCCCAGATGTTTGCAACCGCCGAACTCTGCAGTCCTGCTTCCTTGCCACCGCAGTGGAAGAAGCATCCCCAGCCAACGAAGATCGCCCAAATCAATACATACGGGCTGCCGAGTGTTACGGCTACCCACGTTGCGATTGCTCCCATGATGCCGATGACGATGGCGAGAGCTGTTACAAGATCCATAATACTTCCTCCTGATTGTTTCTATCAAAAGGGAAAAGCAAGTAGCAGGCTGGTGTAGGTAGATTGACACTCATTGCCTGACATCCCCAGCTCGTTTCCACCCAATCTCTGCGTTGCAGACGATGCTGAGAGTTCGAAGGCTCCCCCAATTCACGACCGCTCAACCAAATCGGATTTGTACCCCGCCATCATGATGACATAAATAGTGCGTGCGGGCAACACAGCATGCTGAACATCCTGATAAAGGGGGGGTCCGACAGCAGCAGCAACCAATTCGCAAGGTTGCGAACGGGCAGCACGCCCAAAATCCAGCTTTCATATCCGGCAAATCGGATGTGCCCCACATGCTGGAGTTGCGACCGTTCACCCATCCAGAATTTAAATTGAAGTCGGCTACCCGTCAAACCTGCGATAGCGGAAACTGGGCGGTGCAGATGCGGCACCCGCCCCAGCGATGGCGCGCATGAGGCCGTTCGAGGACGATAGCGAACAGGCGGGATCAGTATTTTCAGCCGCGCCAGTCAATGCCATCGCCTGGCAGCGGCAGCCGCCCCAGTCGGTTTCCTTGCGCTCGCAGGATTGGCATGGCTCAGGCATCCAATCAGTGCCGCGAAACGCATTGAAAGCCTGAGAATTTGTCCAAATGTCCTGCAGCGATTTGTCCTTTACATTGCCGAAAATTAAACTTGGGATGGTTTCTGCCGCATGGCAGGGAAGAACTTTTCCTTTGGGCGTAACATTGATCACACGGCGTCCCCAGCCACCGACGCAGGCTTTTGGAAATCGTGCATAATAGTCGGGTACCACTGCGTCGATCACAATGATGCCGTCATAGCGGCGGCGAAGATCTTCAAGCAGCTTGACAGCATCAACGGCCTGGCTGTGTGTCGGCATCAGCGCATCTCGGTTAGCGAGCGCCCAGCCATAATATTGCGCGTGCGCGATTTCGACCCTTTTGGCGCCGAGCTTGACAGCAAATGCAACGAAGGCCTCCGTGCTGTCGATATTCTGCCGATGCATTACCGCGTTCACTGTGAGTGGCAAGCCCAGCGCCACGACTTGGGCTGCCACCTTCAATTTCTTTTCATGCCCGCCACGATAGCCGCCAATACGGTCGGCGTTCACTGCCTCGACATCCTGGAACGACAATTGCACATGATCGAGTCCCGCGTCGTAAAGTTTCTGCAGGCTCTCTTCATTGAGCAGCACTCCGGAGGTTATAAGATTTGTGTAAAGGCTAAGGGCCCGGCAATGCTCGATGATCTCTGCGAGATCGGGTCTCGCGGTCGGCTCGCCGCCGGAAAGATGCACCTGAAGCACGCCAAGCGCTGCTGCCTCGCTAAATACCCGTTTCCAAGTTGCCGTATCAAGCTCCCCGGTCTTGCGGTCAAGCTCCACCGGGTTGGAGCAATAGGGGCATTGGAGAGGGCAGCGATGTGTAAGTTCGGCCAGCAGGCCGATGGGAGCCGGTATAATCATAGTTTCACAAAATGCTTGGCGGCAAGGTTACAAAGCATCTCCTTTACGTCAGTCATGATCTCGGAAATATCGGCATTGTACGTCTTGGCCAGCTCCCCGCTGATTGCCGCCACATCGCGGTTGCCGTCGCATAGAGCCAATATTGCTATGGCGATTTCGTCAAGCTCCAGAATGCGCTCTGGCGCTAGTAACACCCACCTGTTGCGGACGCGGTCTTCCGACAGCCTTACGCCACGCGGAATTTTCGGTATCGCGTTATCGAAAATTGCGTTCATGCGAATTCCTCCGGCACGAAAGCGCCGGGCGGTACGAAGCCTGGCAATACGTAGGCGAACTGCAGCGCGTCCAGCATCGACCAAAGCATATCGCATTTGAAAGCAAGGGCTCCGATCACCGCCTGCTGGCTTTCTGGCGTGCGGGCCTCGCGCTTCACATAGTCGAGAGCGAAACTGGCGTCGCGCGGTGCCTGGGTGAGGCGCTTTTCGAAGTAGCTTAGGACTTTTGGCGTGACGTAGTCATAGTTCTTCAGCATCCCCGATACGCGGACGCTGATGGTTTCGGGGGAGAATATTTCGGTCAGGGACGATGCAATCGCTTCAAGAAGCGTTTTTTCGCGAACGAAATGAACATAGGCCTCGACCGCAAAACGCGTTGCCGGAAGGATGCCGGTTAGTGATGACACATAATCATGATCAAGGCCAAGACCATCGGTCAGTGCAAACCAGCGAGCGATTCCGCCTTCCTGATTGCTATCGCCATCATGGTCGATAATGCGCTGGCGCCATTCGCGCCGCATTGCGACGTCGGTCATGCGCGAGAGGATGACAGCATCCTTTATTGGAATGATTGCCTGATAATAATACCGGTTTAGCGCCCAGGCCTGCAGCTGCCCCCTGTTCAAGCCACCAGAATTCATCAGAACATGAAAAGGGTGCCGACTGTGATAGCGTTCGGCGCCAATGCCCATCAGCCGCGCCTCGAGTTCGTCTGGCGAAAGAAGTTTGGTCACAACACGATCTCCAATCCGTCATAACCGGTTTCGGCGCCTGCGGCTGCGACAGCCTGGTGCTCATCCGACCCGTCGATGAGCATGGGGTTTGTGTTGTTCATGTGTGTATAAACCAGTTTCCCGATACCCAAATCCTTAAGAATGACAAGCGACCCGTCGGGGCCTCCGACTGGCATATGACCCATCCGTCGGCCGGTTTTATGGCCAGTGCCAGAGGTCCTCATTTCGTCGTCAGACCATAGTGTCCCATCAAAAAAGACCAGCTCCGTGTTGGAGATGCGTGTGCGCGTATCGTTATCCAGATCGGCGCAGCCGGGTATATAAAGAAAACGTTTACTGCCTGACGAAACCTCCAAACCGACTGTATGGCCGGATTTGAGGTTGGTGTCCGGCGCACTGCCTTCCAAGTAAAGCGGCAACTTGCCTGGTACCTCGAAGCATTCGACCATTAGATCAGGCGATATGAGCTCTTTTGAGCCAATCTCCAATCGGCAGCGCCGCACCGTCTCAGCAGCCAACACATCGAACACTGGATTTCTGCTTAGAACTTCCAAGGTATCTGGCGTGGCATGAAGGGCAAAACGATGGCCTTCACGCAAAGACAACAGACCACCTATGTGATCGATATCCGCATTTGTCAAAACCACATTGCTGATTGGACTATCCCGCAGGGCGTTTCCAGGATGCAGAAATCCAGCAAAGGCAATTTGTTCGCGGATATCCGGCGAACAATTCAAGAGACACCAACTCTCGCCATTTGCAGAAACGGCAATACTCGCCTGAGTTCGGCGTTTTACACGGGAATCGCCGGACCAAGCGAGACTACAAACTCTGCAACCACAATTCCACTGCGGAGAACCGCCGCCCGCCGCGCAGCCAAGCACAACAATTTTCACACATAACCTTGGGTGAATTCAGTGGATTGGTCTAATTGACGAACAACTTGGCTTAAAGCTCTGCAGGAAAATAATCGTTGATTTCCATGCCGACGCAAACTTCCTTAACCTTAGGCTTGTTCCAGCTCATGACAGTCTCCCAAATGTGAATTGAGCGCACTTTGTCGCTGGCGGCTAAGTTAGTAACCATTGATACCGCCGTCAATGCATTTTTTGGGTCAAATAGCGCTAACCTGAAGCGGCGTCAAAAATCGGAACGTTGGTTCGAGTGAGGTTGTGAATTTTGGCGCCCAAAGCCAAGAACCTGCCCGCGTGGTTGATCCCCGGATGGCGACGGTGGCATTGAAGGGCGGCGCGCGGCAGAAGGAGACCGGATGGACCGGCGGCATATTGTTGACACCCAAAAACCCTGGGCGTAGTTTCTCTTTTCAATCAATTTTCTGACTGGGTTCCATCGGAAAATCCGGGAAGTGTTGATCATCCGCAGCGGACTAGAGCACTGGTTGGGTGGCCAAACCACTTCAAGCAATGGAACGAGGGGTGCTAAATGGATCTGGTTACTCTGATTTTGACGGTTTGTGTATCAGCGGACCTAGGCACGTGCCGGGATGAACATCTTAATTTTGAGAGCCGCGGCGACCTGATGCAGTGCATGTTTCTGGCGCCAGCCGA
>JANMHO010000215.1:0-6989 GCA_031375195.1 Rhodobiaceae bacterium | reverse complement strand
CTTTCTCCACCATGTGTCGGGAGGCGGCCGGGCGATGCGCTACGGCGTCGCCGTGGGCAAATCGAGCAAGGCGTGGACAGGCGAGGCTATCATCAAGCGCATGGCGAAATGGCCGGTATGGGTTCCAGCGCCCTATCATCTTGAGGAGATGCCCTCACTGGCCAAACACATCAATGGCATGCCGGGAGGCCCCGACAATCCGATGGGCGCGCGGGCCATGTATCTCTATCAAGGCGAGGTCGACACGATCAACCGCATCCATGGCGCGGCCAAGCCATCCGAAATCGGGCGCAAGAAAACGGCGGGATGCTTCGGCATGCTGAACATCGATGTCATCCACCTCTATGACCGCGTGGAAGTCGGAACCCGCGTCGTGGTGCTGGGTTAAGGCCGCATGGCGGCCACGGCACCGCTTCTGACTGAAATCGCTTCGGGCCTTGCCTTCCCGGAGGGGCCGGTGATGCTGCCCGATGGCGCGATGCTGGTGGTGGAAATTGCCAGGGGCTGCGTGACGCGCATCGACGCAAAGGGCCGCACGAGCATTATCGCAACGCCGGGTGGCGGGCCAAATGGCGCGGCCTTCGGGCCGGATGGCTATCTCTATGTCTGCAACAGCGGCGGATTTTCCTGGGACAGGACAGGCGGCAGGCTGGTGCCCTCAGGCCAGGCCGATGACTACAGCGGCGGACGGATCGAGCGCATCGATATAAATACGGGCAAGGTGGAGGCGATCTACACGCACTGCGACGGACATCCGCTGAAGGGGCCGAACGACATTGTCTTCGACCGGCACGGCGGCTTCTATTTCACCGACCATGGCAAGCGGCGGCCGCGCGAGGTTGACCTCGGCGGGCTTTACTACGCGCGGACCGACGGCAGCCTGATCAGCGAACTGGTGCAGCCGATGATCATTCCGAACGGGGTTGGCCTGTCGCCTGACGAGCAGACGGTCTATGTGGCGGAGACGCGCACCGGCCACCTCTGGGGTTTCGGCAGCATTTCGCCGGGCGTGATCCGCAAAGAGCCGCCGCATGAGAACGGCGGCCGCCATTTGGCGGGGCCTGCGGGCTACACGTCATTTGATTCACTGGCGGTGGAGCGGGACGGCAACATCTGCGTGGCCTCGCTGGTGCTGGGCGGGATCAATGTGATTGCAGCGGATGGGAGGTTTGTCGAATTCATCGCCATGCCCGATCCCATTTGCACCAACATCTGCTTCGGCGGGCCGGAGCTGACGACGGCCTATATCACCTTGTCGAGCACGGGCAAGATCGTGAGCCTGCCATGGCCGCGCCCGGGCCACCGGCTGAATTTCGACCCTTGCGGGTCGTAGAATGACGTCTTGTTTGCCGCCCGCGCGATCAGCCCTTCGAGGCCATGTTGCGAAGGCCGCCCACGAGATTGGAGCCGAAATTGCCGCCGAAGAAGACGATGGCGGCAAGGCCCGGCATTCCGCTGCTCACTGAACGGGGCTTTGCGGCGCCGATGATCATTGCGGCCCATGCGCTGACGGGGCGAGTCCCGTCGAAGGGACAGTATATTTCTATATTTCTGGAAATACAGTTGCAGAGTGTCCAATGATGTGGCATGTTGGCGGCGTGCGACAGGTTTCGGCAAAAATTGAGGATGCGGCGGCGCGGTTGGAGGCTTTGGGCAATCCGACGCGGCTGGCGGTTTTCAGGCTTTTGGTGCGGGCTGGCGAAAATGGCTTGGCGGTTGGCCAATTGCAGAAGCGCCTTGATATCGCGGGCTCGACGCTGTCGCATCATTTGCGGGCATTGATCACGGTTGATCTGGTTTCGCAGGAGCGGCGGGGCACGACGCTGACGTGCCGGGCAAATTACAGCGTCATGGGAAGCCTGATTTCATTTTTAGTCGATGAGTGCTGCGCTGATTCCGCTTGTGTGAGTTCATCAGGCGAAGCGGCGTGAATATTTGAAAAGGATTTGCGGCATGCAAAAGGAATTGCCAGTGGCGGTGATAGGCGCTGGACCGGTGGGCCTGGCTGCCGCGGCGCATCTGGCCGAGCGTGGATTGTCTTTTGAAGTCTTTGAGGCGGGCTCCGGGCCTGCCGCTGCCATGGGGCACTGGGGGCATGTGACTTTCTTCTCGCCGTGGCGCTTCAATGTGGACTGCGCCGCCGAGCGCCTGCTGGAGCGCCGGGGCTGGAGACGGCCTGATGCCGGCCTGGACCCCACGGCCACGGAATTGATTGAATTATATTTGCGGCCTCTGGCGGAACTGCCGCTGCTTTCCAAAAGCATTCACTATGGCGCGCGGGTTTTTGCCGTTACACGCCTTGGCATGGACCGGGTTCCCTCGAAGGGGCGCGATGACCAGCCGTTTGAAATTTCTATCGTGAGGGCTGACGGCGCAATCGAGAAACATCTGGCGCGGGCCGTCATCGATGCGTCGGGCACATGGACCACACCCAACCCCGCGGGTTCCAGCGGCATTGCGGCATACGGCGAAAGGGAAAGCGCGGCGCGAATTTCCTATGGCATTCCTGATGTGTTTGGGGAGGCGCGCGCGCGTTATGCGGGGCAGCGCGTGGCGGTGGTGGGCTCTGGCCATTCGGCGATGGATTCGATTTTGAATCTGGCAAAGCTCAAAACCCAGCAGCCTGCGACGGAAATCATCTGGGCCATGCGTTCGAAGCCCACGGAGAAAACTTTTGGCGGCGGGGCTGAGGACCAGCTTTCCAGCCGGGGCGCATTGGGGGAGCGGGCGAAGACCGCAATCGATGATGCCGGCATCGAGCTGCAAGCGCCGTTCCGCGTCAGAGGTTTTGCGTTGCAGGATCAGGCAATTGAAATTACCGATGAAGCAGGCCAAACAATTATCGCCGGCGAAGTGATTGTGGCGACGGGTTTCCGGCCGGATTTTTCCATGCTGAGCGAAATCCGGCTTGACCTTCATCCGTGGCTCGAATGCGCGCGCGAACTCGGGCCGCTGATTGACCCCAATGAACACAGCTGTGGCGATGTGCCGCCCCATGGTTTCAAAGAGCTGCAGCAGCCGGAGAGAAATTTCTTTATCGCTGGCATGAAGAGCTATGGCCGGGCGCCAACATTCCTGATGGCGACGGGCTATGAGCAAGTGCGTTCCATTGTGGCGGCCCTGGCTGGCGACATGGCTGCAGCGCTTGATACGCAACTGGTTTTGCCGCAGACCGGTGTTTGCGATGGGCCGGGTGTCGCGCCCGCCGCCAGTTGCTGTGGCGGGGCCTCACTGACGCGCGCTGATGCCTGCTGTGTGGCCGATGCGGTTGCCAAGGATGCGGGTGAAGCAGGTTGCGGGTGTGCGGCGGGGGGCCGCTGCGGATGACATTCCGCTATGGCTTTGTGCTGCCACTGGCGGTGGTGCAACTGGTCTCCTGGGGATCGCTCTATTATTCCTTTGCGGTTATCGCGGGGCCGATGGCCGCCGAGATGGGGTGGTCCAGCCCGGTGGTGAATGGCGCGCTTTCCGCCGGGCTTGGGGCAACGGGGATCGCGTCGTTTTTTGCCGGGCGCGCCATTGATCTTTATGGCGGCCGGGCCTTGATGACTGCGGGATCGACCGCTGCGGCCGCGCTGCTGTTTTCATGGTCGTTCATTGATGCGCTGTGGCAGCTCTACGCGGTCTGGATTTTATTGGGCGCCACGTTTTCGTGTGTGCTCTACGAACCTGTCTTCGCGGTGATGGCGCGCGAGCTCAAGGAGAATTACCGGCGCGGCATTATCACGATCACATTGCTTGGCGGATTGGCCAGCACGGTGTTCATTCCGCTGACGCATTATCTGGTTGAGGCTGGCGGCTGGCGCGGGGCCCTGCAGGTTCTGGCTGCCTTGCAAATTCCATTCGGGGTGCTGGTTCATTTTCTGGTGTTGCGTGGAACTGGAACAGCTGACGGGGCTCCGAGAGTCCAACCGCTGCCGGGCCGGGTACGGCGCGCCCTGGCCACGCCGGTATTCTGGTTGCTGGCAGTGAGCTATGCGGCGCACTCGTTCATGTTTACGGGGCTGACATTTCATATCATTCCGCTGCTCACTGAACGGGGCTTTGCGGCGCCGATGATCATTGCGGCCTATGCGCTGGTGGGGCCGTTTCAGGTTATCGGGCGGGTTTTTGTGTTTGCCCTGGAGTCCCGCATCAATGTGAAACTCGCCGGGCTTGTGGCCACAGCGCTGCCCGTTATCGGCATGGTGCTTTTGCTGGCGGCCAAGCCTGACACGGCGCTGCTGTATTTCTTCGCGGCGCTTTATGGATCCGGCATGGGCATCAAGACGATTGTGCAGGCGACGGCCGGACCGGAATTCCTGGGCCGCGAGGGCTATGGCGCATTGCAGGGAGTATTCGCGGGCATCTCCTATGCGGTGCAGGCGGCGACCCCCTTTGCGCTCGCAGTGCTGTGGGCCTTCATGGGCGGATATGACCAGGTTTTATTGCTGCTGTTTGGTTCTGCGGCCCTTTCGGCGGTTGCGTTTGCGGGCGCGCTGATGATGCGGAAATCAATTGTCCTCGAAGCCGCGTGACCTTCTGGTGGCGCCGGAGAGGGGCGGGCGCCGCCTTGTGTTGTCGGGGGTGTCGCCGGCGAGGGCGCGGTTCAGGCGGCGGATGATGGCCGCTTTGGATTTTGCATCGGCGGCTTTGGCCAATTCCTGGTCGATGTCGAGCACCAGGCGGGTGAGGTCATTGTTCCAGTCGTGTTTGGCGACACTTGCGGGATCGATGCGGGGCTGGCTTTCGCGCTCAATGAAGGCGCAGGCCTCGCCGCTCAATTCATAGACATCATCGAGCTGGGGCCGCAGGATGCAGTCACCCTTGACGACCGCTCCGGTGATGGCTTCCTGCAATGCGATCTGCGGGCCTTCTTCGCCGTGGGTGAGAAACACGGTTTTGGCGATGGGCATGCGTTCCTTCAGCCATTGCACCAGCTCGGGGCCATCGGCATGGCCGGAATAATCCTCGAACCTGCGGATGGTGGCGCGCACCGTGATTTCCTCGCCGTGAATCTTCACCATCGCGGCGCCGCTTTCCAGCACCTGGCCCAGGGACCCCGCAGCCTGGAAGCCCACGAGGAGGACCGTGGTGCTGGCTTTCCACAGATTGTTCTTGAGATGATGCCGGATGCGGCCCGCGTCGCACATGCCGCTGGCCGCCACCACAATGTGAAAGCCGGAGAAGCGGTTGATGGCCTTGCTGTCTTCCACGGTTTCCGTGGATTTGAGGAGGGGCGAGCTGAAAGCCTTGAACAGCACGTCACCGTTTTGCAGATCCTTCGCATATTTCTTGAAGATCTGCGAGGCCTTGTTGGCGAGCGGACTGTCGATGAAGATGGTGGCGGTTGGAACCTTGCCGTGTTCCATCAGGTAAATCAGATCGGTCACCACTTCCTGGGTGCGCTCGACGGCAAACGATGGAATGAGCAGCGCGCCTTTTCTTGCGGCGGCGGCGTTGACTTCGGCCGCCATCAATTCGCGGCGCTTTTCTTCCGAGCGTTCGAAACGATCCTTGCCGCCATAGGTGGATTCACAGATCACATAATCAAAGCCGGTGGGCGCTTGCGGGTCGGGCTCCAGCATTTTGTGATCAGGGCCGATGTCGCCGGAGAAGAGAATTTTAATGGGTGGTTTGCCGGATTGCGCCACTTCCACTTCAATGGAAGCCGAACCCAGCAGATGGCCGGCATTCCACCAGCGCGCCCTTATGCCCTTGGCGGGTTCAATCCATGTTTCGTAATCGAGGCCGGAAAAATATTCGAGGGACTTGTGGGCGTCTTCCAAGGTGTAGATGGGTTCAACTTCCGGCAGCCCACGCTTCAGATTGCGCTGGTTCTGGAACTTCGCGTCCGCCTCCTGGATGAAGCCCGCGTCGGGCAGCATGACGGCGCAGAGATCGACGGTTGCGCGGGTGCAGTGGATTTTTCTGGTGAAGCCATGTTTCACCAGCTTGGGGATGAGCCCGGTGTGATCGATGTGGCCGTGGGTGAGGAGCATGGCGTCAAGGCTTGCCGGGTCAAAGGGAAATTTCCGACTGTTCAATTCGCGCTCGGTGCGCGAGCCCTGGAACATGCCGCAATCAATGAGCACGCGGGCGTCTTCGGTTTCCAAGAGATAGCACGAACCGGTGACGGTTTGCGCGGCGCCGTGAAACTTCAGTCGGACTGGCATTGCTACTCCCTGGGGATATCAAGTCCGTGGGCCTTGAGCTTCTCCCACGCTTCCTCAGGTGTATCAGCAAAATCGAAAAGTTTCAGGTCATTTTTATGAATGAGCCTGGCTTCGACAAAGGTTTCGAAATTCACGGCGCGGTTCCAGAATTTTGAATCATAGAGGAGCACCGGCAGCGGCTTGGTCATCTTTCCGGTCTGCCGCAGCGTCAGGATTTCAAACAGCTCATCCAATGTGCCGAAGCCGCCGGGGAAGACCACAAGGGCGGCGGCGCGCATGGCGAAGTGCATTTTCCGCATGGCGAAATAGTGGAAGCGGAAGGTGAGGTCGGGCGTGGAATAGGGATTGGGTTCCTGCTCGTGAGGCAGCGTGATGTTGTAGCCGATGGAGGGCGCATCGGCGTCATGGGCGCCGCGGTTGGCCGCCTCCATGATGCCGGGGCCGCCGCCGGTGGCGATGACATTCTGGCGCGGCGGCCTGTGGTTCAATTTGGCGCCGCCGTGACTGGAGCAGATCTGGGCGAATTTCCTGGCGGCCTCATACCAGCCGGAGCCATCGCCTTCGGCCACGCGGGCGGAGCCGAACACCACAATGGTCGAGTCGACGCCCCAGGCGCGTAGACGCTCCTCGGCCTTCTGGTATTCGAGCTGGAACCGCAGGCCCCTTGTTGAATCGCCCAGCAGGAAATCCTGGTCGAGGGCTGGCAGCCTGTAGGCGGGGGCCGCCATTTGTGGTTTATTGGAAGGATGGCTTGTCACAGCTTCAACTCGGGTTCAAAAAAGGAGACGTTGGTCCATGGGTGTTAAAAAAGCGTTTGCGGCGAAATTCATGGCG
>JANMHO010000195.1:0-2492 GCA_031375195.1 Rhodobiaceae bacterium | reverse complement strand
TCCAATTCGATCAAGAGGCCCGCCTCGGCATTGCCGCCTGCGAACAGCGAAATCTCATAGGGCTGCGGCAACTGGCTTCTGGCGGGCGCCGCCAAGACTGATCCCGCACCCAAAGCCAACAACAAATGTCTTCTGTTCATGGCCAACATTATGACCTTGAATGACGCGGTTTCCCAATCAATTTGTTGTCACAATGGAGTGCTTCTCTCCAGCCTGAATTCGGGATAACTTGCGTTCATGTCCGCTGCCAACTTCCTTGAGGGTCAAATCCTGATTGCCATGCCAGGAATGGGCGATCCACGCTTTGACAAGTCCCTGGTGTTCATCTGCTCGCACAGCGAAAATGGCGCCATGGGCATCATTGTGAACAAGACGGCGCCGATGATGTTTTTCTCCGACCTCGTCGACCAGCTGAAGATCGTGCCGCATGGCGAGATTCGTGACCTTGACCAGTCGGTTCTCAATATGCCGGTGCTGTTTGGCGGGCCGGTCGAGCAATTTCGCGGCTTTGTCTTGCACAGCACGGATTATCTTTCCAACAAGACGAGCCTGCCCATCAACAACGGCGTGGCTCTCACGGCCACACTGGAAATACTGCAGGCTATCGCCAAGGGCAAAGGCCCCGGCAGGGTGATGCTCGCATTGGGCTATTCAGGCTGGGTCGCAGGGCAGCTTGAGAATGAAATTCAGCACAACAGCTGGCTGCATTGCGAGGCCGATGACGAACTCATATTTGGCGCCAACAATGACGCAAAATACGCGCGCGCCCTGAAGAAGATTGGCGTTGACCCCCGCATGCTGTCGCCGCAGTCAGGCCACGCCTGAAGAATCGGGATCTGCATTCCCCGGCGATGTTTTTCCTTTTACCGCCTTCTTCGGTTTGACCGGAATTTTCATAGGCGATTTTTCCAGTGAAAACATCGGCGGCAATGCCATTGGCTCGTGCTTTGACATGCGGGGCGCCATGGGCGCGGCGCCGGGCAAAGGCAGATTTCTTTCCGCCAGTTCCGGCTCACGCCGCAGAATTGCATTGTTGATTGTGTCGGTGGTCAATTCGGCGCCGCTTGGCATGGTCACAGGCTCTTCGCTGGCGCGCTCCCACAATGTTGACATGACGGTTTTACCCAGGTTTTGCCCATAGGGTTGAGCGGCGAGCGACTCTGTCACCTGTCTGGCGGTCATGGGAAGCCCGATGAAAAAGCCCTGCCCATAATCGCACTGCAATGCCCCAAGGCGGTCAACCTGCGCCTGGTCTTCGATGCCCTCGACGACAATCGCAAGGCCCAGATCGTGGGCCAGGGCGACGATCGCTTCAAGAATAATCGCCGCCTTTTCGTCATCGGGCTCCGGTGTGATGAATGACCGGTCAACCTTCAGCGTGTCAAAAGGCAGATTGCGCAGGCTGGAGAGGGAAGAATAGCCAGTGCCAAAGTCGTCACATGAAAGCCCCACCCCAAGCTGCTTGATTTGATCGAGAAGGCTTGCGGCCTTCTCGGGAAACTGCATGACGACTGACTCCGTCACCTCGATTTTCAAGGTGTGCCGCAAGATGGCCCCGCGGCCTATCGCTGCCCTGACATCCGATACGATATCGGTTTCAGCGAGCTGGCTGGCTGAAATATTGACGGCCATGAATATTGGGCCGCCCGGCTTGAACGCGCGCTGCCAAATGCCCAATTGACGGGTTGCTTCATTCAACACGACGCGGCCAATGTCGTTGATCATCGCGGTTTGCTCAGCAAGGCCCAAGAAGCTTTCCGGGGCCAAAATGCCGAGCTCGGGATGCCGCCAGCGCACCAGGGCTTCGAATCCCGCAAGATCCATATCACTTAACCGAGCGATAGGTTGATAGTGCACCTCAATTTCATTGCGCTCCACGGCGCGCCGCAGTTCAGCCTCCAGCGCCACCAATTCGTTGCGATTGTCGCGCATGTGGGGCTGAAAAAATTCGATTGCTCCCTTGCCCCGCCGCTTGGCCTCATAGAGGGCAATGGTCGCGTCTTTCATGAATTGTTCAGCGGACATTCCTGCTTCACCGCAACTGCTTGCGCCGAAACAGGCTGTCAGGAATATCTCCTGATTGTTGACGGCAACCGGGCGCGCAATGACGGTGCGCAAGTTTTCAATGAATGCTGCAATATCTCCGCCGGCAACAGATCCGGTGGACAAAACCACGAATTGATCGCCGGGCAATCTCGCAACGGTATCATTGGGCGTCAATAGCTGCTCAATGCGGCGACCAATGGAGTTCAACAAGCTATCTCCGACATCATGCCCCAAACCGTCATTCACATTCTTGAAGCGATCGAGATCAATAAGGATCACGTGGGTATTTTCAGCAAATTGCTTGGCCAACTCACGCTTCAGCCGGTCGAGAAACAGGGCGCGATTGGGAAGGCCCGTTACCTGATCATAGACCGCGTCGACAAGGAGGCGTTCCTCAGCCCGCTTGGCGCTGGTAATATCAGAAAGCGTTCCAATGCAGCGGATCA
>JANMHO010000158.1:0-8276 GCA_031375195.1 Rhodobiaceae bacterium | reverse complement strand
CGCGATGCGCAGGGCAAGGCGTTCGAAGTGGACGTCAAGGCCGCCGGCTTTGATAATGTCACGCAATGGAACGACACCATAACGACTGTGAGCAGCGCCTATGCCAACATTATTGACGATCAATCAGCTGACATAAAACTGCAAATAGAAGAAGTTCAAAAAGATGTGGAATTGGCGCAAGACATGAAAGACCGGATCGTTGCCTCGCTCAATGCGCTGATCCCGTCAGAGAACAATCGCAAAATTGTCCAGGAGCTGATAGACAATCCGGCCTATACCGAAAAACTCAAGGCGCTGGAAACTGAAGAAGAATGACAGATCTGGTTTTACGCGAACGGGGCGACGACGGCATCCTGCGTTTGACGCTTAACGACGACGCGACGCGCAACAGCCTTTCGGAGCAATTGATTGACGGGCTGCTCGGCGCTATCGCCGCGAGTGATGCGCGGGTGATCATTGTGGCGGCGCACGGGCCGGCCTTCAGCTCGGGCCACAATTTGAAGGAAATAACCGCCCACCGTGCCGATGCCGATGGGGGGGCTTCCTACTTCAATAATCTTTTCAACAAATGCGCGGAATTGATGCTCGCCATTGTGCGGCACCCCTGCCCCGTCATCGCCGAGGTTGATGGATTGGCAAGCGCGGCAGGATGCCAGTTGGTTGCCAGCTGCGACTTGGCTATCGCAACGGACCGCTCGAAATTCTGCACACCGGGCGTCAACATTGGCTTGTTCTGCTCAACGCCGATGGTCGCCTTGACCCGCGTTGTGAGCCGCAAACATGCGATGGAAATGTTGCTGACGGGAGATTTGATTTCCGCTGGCGACGCCATGCGGTTTGGCCTGATCAACCGGGTTGTCACACACAACGAACTCAGGGCCGTGACAGAGGAATTGGCGCGCAAGATTGCTTCGAAGTCTGCTGCCGCAATCAAGATTGGCAAGCGGGCCTTTGATGCGCAAGCTGAAATGCCTGTGGCCGAAGCTTACGCCCATATGGCAAGGATCATGGCGGAAAACCTGCTTGCCAATGATGCGCGCGAAGGCATTGAAGCCTTCATTCAAAAGAGACATGCCGCGTGGGAACACTGAGGCCCCGGATCAATTTTGTGACCCTTGGCGTTCACGACATGGTGGCCGTGCGCGCATTTTATGAGCGGCTTGGACTCGCCGCGGCAAGCGCCAGCAATCCGCATGTGACGTTCTTCAATGTGAACGGCGTTGTGCTGTCCTTGTATGGTTATGGCGCGCTGGCAGAAGATGCTGGAATTCACGCCAATGCGGCGCCGGTTTTTCGCGGGGTAGCCCTTGCGTGGAACGGGACAAGCGAAGAGAACGTTGACCAGATCATGGCCCACGCCGAAAACGCTGGCGCCACAATTGTGAAACCCGCGCAGAAAGTTTTCTGGGGCGGCTATTCCGGATATTTTTCCGACCCTGAAGGCAATTTATGGGAGGTGGCCTTCAATCCATTCGCGCCGTTCAATGATAATGGCCAGATTGAAATGCCATGAACCATGATGAATACACGACCGATTATATCCGCGATATCCTGCGCGGTGTGAAGACGATTGCGCTGGTGGGCGCATCGAGCAATCCGGTCCGGCCGTCTTATCTGGTGATGCAATATTTGCTGGGCAAGGGTTATGAGGTGATCCCGGTCAATCCGGGGCTTGCCGGGCAGATGCTTCACGGCCAATTGGTCCATCGCAGCCTCAAGGACATTCCCAAACCCATCGACATGGTGGATATATTCCGCAATTCGGACGCCGCTGGCCCCATCGTTGATGAAGCGCTGACGCTTGCTCCGAAGCCATCGGTGATCTGGATGCAGTTGACCGTGCGCGATGATGAGGCAGCGGCTCGGGCCGAAGCGGCGGGCCTGAAAGTTGTGATGAACCGCTGCCCCAAGATGGAATATGGCAAGATATCCGGCGAGTGGACGTGGGTTGGCGGCAATTCCGGCATTATTTCCTCGCGCCGCCAGCAGCGCCATGAAAGCGGCAAGATGCAAAGCTTGGGTCTTGGCGGAACATCAAACACGCGTTAGGCTTCAATCAAACAATGGGAGGACTTCATGGCCGACAAGACACCGGGATTTGACACTTTGGCAATCCACGCGGGCGCCGCGCCTGATCCAGCGACGGGCGCGCGCATCACGCCAATCTACCAGACAACTGCCTATGTTTTCGACGACGTGAAGCACGCGGCGGATTTGTTTGCCCTCAGGGCTTTCGGTAATATTTACACCCGCATTATGAACCCGACACAGGCCGTGCTTGAGGCAAAGGTTGCGGCTCTGGAGGGTGGCACCGCAGCACTGGCGCTGGCTTCTGGCCATGCGGCGCAAATGCTGGTGTTCCACGCTTTGATGCAGCCAGGAGACGAGTTCGTGGCGGTGCGCCAGCTCTATGGTGGCTCGATCAACCAGTTCAATCATTCCTTCAAGTCGTTTGGCTGGCATGTGGTTTGGGCGGATGCGGAGGATATGGATTCCATCGAGAAGGCGTTGTCGCCCAAGACCAAGGCCATTTTCATTGAATCGATCGCCAACCCGGGGGGACGCATCACCGATATTGGGGCTGTCGCGAAGATTGCCAAGCGCGCCGGTGTGCCGCTCATTGTCGATAACACCTTGGCCACACCCTATCTGTGCAAGCCCATTGAGCACGGGGCGAATATTGTCGTTCACTCTCTGACAAAATTCATGGGTGGCCATGGCAATTCCATGGGTGGCGCCATTGTCGACGGCGGCAATTTTGATTGGTCAAAGGGCGGCAAATATCCGCTGCTTTCAGAGCCGAACGATTCATACCACGGCATGAAATTCCACGAGACTTTCGGTGGCATCGCATTTGCCATAGCCTGCCGGGTGTTGGGCCTTCGCGATTTGGGGCCTTCAATCTCGCCGCAAAATGCGTTTTATATTTTGACGGGCATGGAAACCCTGTCACTGCGCATGCAACGCCACTGCGAGAACGCACAGAAAGTGGCGGAATGGCTTGCGCAGAACCCCAAGGTGGCATGGGTGAATTACGCCGGGCTGCCGGGTGACGCTCATCACGCGCTTCACAAGAAATACACGCCCAAAGGCGCTGGCGCTGTGTTCACATTTGGACTGAAAGGTGGTTACGAGGCGGGTGTGAAGGTTGTGTCATCCGTGAAACTGCTGTCGCATCTGGCCAATGTGGGCGATACCCGCTCGCTCATCATCCATCCTGCTTCGACAACCCACAGCCAGTTGACGCCCGATCAATTAAAAAAGGCGGGTGCGACGCCGGATGTTGTGAGGCTCTCCATCGGCATCGAAGATGTGGCGGACATTATCGCTGATCTGGAACAGGCGATTGGATAAGCAGACCGCGGTGTAGATTCCATGTGGCAATTGCAAGCACCAGCATTGCGCCCGCCTGATGGGCGAGTGCAATTGCCAGCGGCACACCGAGGAGCAGTGTGAGAATGCCGAGGCATGCTTGCGCCAACACAGCAGCGGCCAAGATGAATGATTGCATTGTGCCTGCTTTCCACGCGTGGAAAATCGCAGCAGCGACAATGGCGTAGGCAAGCATGCGATGGTTGAATTGCACGGTCATTGCATTTTCGAACAGATTTATCCAGCCCGGTGTCATTATCCACAGGCCATTTGGCGCCCATTGGCCATCCATCAACGGCCATGTCGCATAACCCATGCCTGCATCAAGCCCTGCAACAAAGCCGCCTGCGGCGGTTTGAAAAAGAACCAGGACTATCAGAGACACGGCAAACCACTGACTTGATGATGATGGTTTGCGGCGGTTCTTGTTGATGCCCAGGGCAACCCAAACTATCGCGGCGAAGATGATGGCCGCAAGGGTGAGATGCGCTGCCAGCCGGTATTGGCTGACATCAACGCGGTCCGCCAGTCCGGACGAAACCATATACCAGCCCAATGCCCCCTGGGCTCCGCCAAGTATGAGCAGGGCAACCAGCCTGTTACAGAGTCTTCTTTCAAGCGTTCCTGTGATGGCGAAATAGACTAGCGGAACGGCGAATGCGATGCCAATGAAGCGACCAAGAAATCGATGGGTCCATTCCCACCAATAAATGAATTTGAAGTCATCCAGCGACATTCCCCTGTTCTGTATCTGGTATTCCGGAATGAGCGTATATTTTTGGAATGCCGCGGCCCAATCGGCTTCACCAAGAGGCGGGATTGCGCCAAGCAGCGGTTTCCATTCGGTGATGGACAACCCGCTGTCAGTAAGGCGCGTCGCGCCACCCACGATCACCATGCAGAAAACAAGAGCTGCGATGCAATAAAGCCAGAGTTTTACCAGAACGTCAGGGGTTGATCGGAGTTGGGGCATGAACACTGTGCTTCAAAAACATTGTCATCCCGGCTTTCGCCGGGATGACAGCGAGGAATAGAGAATGCGCCTCCCCTGTTCAAGCGAGGTGTGGTCGCAGCTTAATTCGTGATGATATAGCGCAAATTCCTGAATTGCGAACGAAAGTCGGAAACTTCGCTTGAGAGGCTGGCGGGATCACTTGAGTTGAGGGCTTTGGCTATGAGTTGTGCAAGTCTTTTGGTGTGCTCCTCATCGACACCCCATCTTACGATTTCCGGGGTGCCAAGCCGCAATCCGTTCATGTCGCCTGCCACTGCCGGAACGGGCAGGCCAATGCCTGACGCCAATAGATTGGCCTTGCGCAGCTTTTTTGCAGCCATCTGACCGCCACCAAAACTTTCCGCTTTTAGCGCGAACTGGTGCGAGTTTGTCACGCCATTCCTGGTTTCGAATACTGGCATTCCCAAACGCACCAGTTCCTGTGCCAGCGCTTTCGCAACCCGCACAATCGTCTTTGCATAATCCTGGCCATGTCTGCGCCAGTCCAGCATTGTGATCGCGAGTGCCGCCGATTTCGCCACATCGAAATTTGCAGTCATGCCCGGATAGGCGATGTGATCGAGGCGTTCAGCTATCTCCGCGTCATTGCTGACGATGAGGCCGCCGGCAGGTCCGCCCAGGCTTTTGTAGGTGCTCATGGTCATGAGATGGGCGCCTTCTGAAAGCGGGTTTGGCCAAGCCCCGCCCGCGATCATTCCGCAGAGGTGGGCGGCATCAAAGAGGAGTTTTGCGCCAACCTCATCAGCAACCGCCCGCACCTCTCTGACCGGATGTGGAATGAGATTGAGACTTCCGCCGATGGTGATGAGTTTTGGTTTCACATTCTTGGCAAGTTTGCCCAGTCCATCGAGTTCAACGGTGAAATTCTCAACATCAACAGGCGCTTCATGAATTTCCAGGCCATAGAGGCCAGCGGCCCCCGCCATGTGGTGGGTTACATGGCCGCCAATGCACGAAGGTGGCACGATGATCTTGTCACCCGGTTTGCAAGTGGCCATAAAGGCATAGAGATTTGCCATGGCGCCGGAGGCCACGCGAATTTCTGCAAAGCTGGCCTGGAATATTTCAGCGCAGAGTTCGGCCGTTATGACTTCAACCTGTTCAACAGCCTCCAAACCCATTTCATATTTATCGCCGGGGTAACCGAGCGAAGGCTTGGAACCAAGATTTTGCGACAGGAAAGCTTCGGCGCGCGGATTCATCACGTTACCGGCGGGATTCAGGTTAAAGCAATCGCTCTCGTAGATTTTCCGGTTTTGGGCAGTGAGGCGGGAAATTTCACGTGCGATTTCACCTTCCGGCTTGTTTGCCGCAAATCTTGCGAGCTCCTGGACATAGTTTTCGCAAAATTCCGGAACCCATGGGCGGCGCGTTAGCGAAGGCATGAAAACTCCCCTTCTATTCAAGCAAGTCTGTCATGCTATAGCTCGTGCCCATGAAACTCCGCCAGCGCAAATTCATAGGCATTTTGGCCACGATTGTGTTCTTGATTGCGTACGCATTGGTGGCCATGGCTGTCGGCGGGATTTATGTTGTAGGATACGGGTGGGCGGTAGAGCTTCCGGCGTTCGTGTTGCTGGGAATAGGCTGGGTGCCAGTCGCCATGGTGCTCATCCGCTGGATGGCGAAGCCCGACACTTGAAGAATGGTCGGAGCGACAGGATTTGAACCTGCGACCCCCAGTCCCCCAGACTGGTGCGCTACCAGGCTGCGCTACGCTCCGACTGGCTGCGCGTTTAGCATCCTCGTTTGCAAAGTGAAAGTGCTGATTATTGGTTCGGCTAAACGCGCGTGGCGGGGTCCAGCAGCTTTCTTGCATCGCCCAGGTCGCGGAGGGCGGCCTTGAGGGCCTCGGCCTGCATATCTGAAAGCTTGTGCACAAGCACCGGCGCTTCGCCGATATTTCCGGCGTGGCGCGCCAATGGAGCCTTGCCGAGGCCTGGGGCGGACTTGGTTATTCTTGGCGCTATCTGGGCCTGGCCTGGCTTTGGCGTTCCGTCCAGCTCGGCATCGCGTTTGCGGGCGACAATTTCGCCGCGCCCGATGCCCGCGACATAGGTAACGCCCTCTTCCTTGAGAATGCGCTGCAGGCCACGGATTGTGTAGCCCTCGCTGTACAGCAAGCTGCGGATGCCTTTCAGCAATTCAAGATCGGCGCGGCGATAATAACGCCTGCCGCCCGCACGCTTCATGGGTTTTATTTGCCCAAAGCGGGTTTCCCAAAAGCGCAACACGTGCTGTGGAATATCGAGCTCTTCTGCCGCTTCACTGATGGTCCGGAAGGCGTCCGGTGACTTGTCCAAACTCTATCTCCTGATTTCGCGCGAGAAATGCTTAATCATCTGAACCGGGTTCGAGACCGTTAATCACATTCTTCATCACCTGGCTCGGGCGAAACACCATGACGCGGCGCGGCGTTATGGGTACTTCCTCACCGGTCTTTGGGTTGCGGCCAATACGGCCCTTTTTACTTCGAACCATAAATGTCCCAAATGATGAAAGCTTTACGGATGTACCGTCGACCAATGCATCGGATACAAGATCGAGCACCGACTTCACCATCTCGGCTGATTCAGTGCGTGACAAGCCAATATCCCGGTGAACTGCTTCACTTAGATCGGCGCGCGTCAAAGTCTTGCCTGCCATGTTTTATCCCCTCGCAAGAACCGTCGTAAGCTATGTCGACAAAATCCTCGCGTCAATCGAAAATAATGCCATCTCAATAGGTTACGACTCAAAACTAAAATCTGACGAGAACTGCGCCCCAGGTAAAGCCACCTCCCATGGCTTCCATGAGGACGAGTTGGCCCTTTTTGATTCTGCCATCCCTCACGGCCGTGTCCAAGGCCAGGGGAATCGATGCGGCAGAGGTATTTCCGTGCTGGTCCAAGGTAATCACGATTCGGTCCTCGGAAATACCCAATTTTCTGGCCGTTCCTTCCAGAATGCGTCGATTGGCCTGATGGGGCACAAACCAGTCAATATCAGCTGGAACCAATCCGGCCTTGGCAATTGTCTCGGCCATCACACTCGCAATGTTGGTGACCGCGTGTTTGAAAACCTCGCGGCCTTCCATGCGCAAGTGGCCAACGGTTTTGGTGGTGGAAGGCCCGCCATCAACATGAAGCTTGTCAACGTAACGCCCATCGGAATGGATTTGACACTGGAGAATTCCACGATCCTCGTTGGTACCCTGCCCCGCGCCTGAGCACACAACGACGGCCCCTGCGCCATCGCCAAACAACACGCAGGTTGTGCGGTCATTCCAATCGAGAATGCGCGAGAATGTTTCCGAGCCAATCACGAGGGCGCATTTTGCCTGGCCGCCTCTAATAAAATTGTCGGCAATCGTCAGGCCATAAACAAAGCCGGAGCAAACTGCTTGCACATCAAAAGCGGCGCCTCTGGTGATGCCAAGATCGGCCTGCACTTGTGTGGCGGTTGCAGGGAAAGTCTTATCTGGCGTCGAAGTCGCAACAATAATCAGGTCGATATCTTCGGGCACAAGCCTTGCGTGATCCAGAGCCTTGCGCGCGGCTTCCACGGCAAGAGTTCGCGTGGTCTCGCCCTCGGCTGCAATGTGGCGTGCCTTGATGCCGGTGCGCTCAACAATCCATTCGTCACTGGTATCAACAATCTTGCTAATGTCGGCATTGGTCATAATCCGCTTGGGCAGCGCAGAACCGACGCCTTCAATTACCGACCGCACGTTCATTCCGCCACCTGCAGTCGGGGACCGTTGAATGCAGCCATATCCTCCCCAATTTTCTGCACCAGACCGTTGCGCACCATTTCTATGGCCACATCGATTGCCGTGGCAAAGCCCAATTCATCGGTGCCACCGTGACTTTTGACAACCACGCCATTCAGTCCGGCGAAAACGCCGCCA
>JANMHO010000157.1:0-5852 GCA_031375195.1 Rhodobiaceae bacterium | reverse complement strand
GCTGGTGATTGCAAATGGGCTCTTCGTCAAGAAGAGCGGTTACGCCATTGCAGCCGAAGCCGGCCTCATTGCAGCCATGGTTGCAACCATGATCGTGGTCCAAGGGATATTCCATTGAGCTTCCAGGCTCACGCTTAAGACGAAGCTTACTTTCCCGCGCCGCCCGTATGCTCGCCCTCGCGGGTCAGGTAATAGGCCGCGAGAATGGGAACAAATGTCACCGCGATCACAAAGATCGCCACAACATTGGTGATGGGGCGCTGCCGAGGCCGGATAAGCTCATTCAGCATCCAGATGGGAAGCGTGGATTGCTGGCCCGCCGTGAAAGTGGTGACAATCACTTCGTCGAATGAAAGCGCAAAAGCCAGCATTCCACCGGCGAGCAAAGCCGAGGCGATTTGCGGCAAAACGACATAGCGGAAGGTCTGAAAGCCATCCGCGCCCAAGTCCATCGAAGCTTCAATCATGCTGCCGCTGGTGCGGCGAAACCGCGCCAGCACATTGTTGTAGACGACAACCATGCAGAAAGTCGTATGCCCCAAAACAATGGTCCTTGTGGAAAATGGAATATCCATGATGCTGAACGCGGAGCGCAAAGCGATGCCGGTGACAATGCCCGGAAGGGCAATCGGCAAAATGAAAAGCAGCGAAATGTAGTCGCGGCCAAAATATTTGGAACGGGAAACGGCCGCTGCGGCGCAGGTGCCAAGCACCAGCGCCAGGACGGTGGCGATACTTGCGACTTTCACTGAAAGGCCAATTGCATCCCAGATATCCTGCCTTCCCCAGACAACGCCGAACCATTTGGCGGTGTATCCCGGCGGCGGGAACTGGAAACTTTTTTCCTCTGTCGTGAAAGCGTAAAGAAATATCAGCAGCAGCGGCACATGCAGGAAAGCAATGCAGGCAAGGGCCGAAATCCTGAGAAACAAGGGGCTGCCATCAGAGCGCATCGAAGGCCCCCATGCGTTTGGCAATCGTCAGATATATTCCCATGATCACAATCGGCACCACGGTGAAGGCGGCCGCCAATGGAATATTGCCCGCGGTTCCCTGCAATGAGTAGACCGTAATCCCCAGAAAATAACTGGAGTTGCCGATGATCTGCGGAATGATGTAGTCGCCAAGCGTGAGCGAAAACGTAAATATAGAGCCAGCGACTACGCCTGGCAAAGCCAGCGGAAGAATGACGTTCCTGAATGTCTGGGCAGGCGTTCCACCAAGATCGCTGGAGGCGTCGATCAGGTTGACGGGAACCCGCTCGAGTGCCGCCTGCGTCGGCAAGATCATGAAGGGCAGCCATACGTAAACGAATACCAGAAAAGTGCCGATGTAGCTTATTGAAAGCGAAGGCCCTCCAATGACAGGTGTGGCGAGCAACGCGTCAAGCGCCCAGGTCAGATGAAGTTGCCCGGCCAACCAGCTGATGATGCCCTCCTTGGCCAGTATCAATTTCCAGGCATAGACCTTGACCAGATAGCTCGACCACAGAGGCAGCATCACCAATATGTAAAACAGCGCTTTCCATTTGCCCTGCGCATAGCGCGCGGCGAAGTATGCAAACGGAAATGCGATGACTGCCGAGCCCAATGTCACCGCGGTTGCCATGATCAGGCTTCGGACAATGACGTCAAAATTTGAAAGGCGGAACAATTCGCCGAGCGTCGAAAGCGTCAGTTCATATTTGATGAAACCTGAAAACTCATCGATGGAGAAAAAACTGTGAAATAGGAAAACAAAAAGTGATCCGAGAAAAGCGACACCCAGCCAGAGCAGGGGCGGTGCCAGAAGAAGCGCCGAAAACCACGCCGGATGGCGGTAAAGTTTGTCGGAAACTGCGCGAACAGCACTCACGTTTCACCCGCCATGATGTGCCAGGCGTCTTTCGGCCAATGAAGGGTAACGATTTCGCCGTCGGCAAATTTTCCGTCTGATGAGGCGACGATGACATTGATCAACTCGCCCTTCGCAGTGCGCGTGTTAAGACGCGTGACCGAACCTTGATAGTGGTTGGTGGCAATGGTGGCCTTGATGAAATGGTTGTCCTTGGGCAACACGGTTTTGCCTTTCACCACGTCAATTTTCTCAGGCCGAAGGCTTGCCCACTTCTCTGGCCCGCCGACTGACTTAGTAAAGGATGGCGGGAGCACGTTGGAGGAGCCAACAAAGTCAGCCACAAACTTGGTGGTGGGCCGCTCGTAGATGTCTTCCGGCGCCCCAACTTGAACAATTCTGCCGTTGTTAAAGATGGCGACACGATCCGCCATCGAAAGCGCCTCGCCCTGATCATGGGTGACAAACACAAATGTAATGCCAAGATTGCGCTGCAAGGCTTTCAATTCCACCTGCATCTGCTCGCGCAGTTTCAAATCCAGCGCGCCGAGCGGTTCATCCAGCAAAAGAACCTTTGGCTCATTCACGAGAGCTCGCGCCAAGGCAACGCGCTGCCTTTGGCCGCCCGACAGTTGCGATGGACGCCTGCCGCCAAAATCACCCAACGCCACAAGAGCCAGCATTTCCTGCGCCTTGCGATGACGGGTGGTTTTGTCCACACCTTTGACCATCAAGCCATAGGCCACATTGTCCAGAACCGTCATATGGGGAAACAGCGCATAGTCTTGAAACACAGTATTCACATTGCGCTGATAGGGCGGCACGCCCTCCGAAGTAACCCCAAAGATTTCCATGTGGCCTGACGTCGGCTGTTCAAACCCAGCGATCAATCGCAAGCATGTTGTCTTGCCCGATCCCGAGGGGCCGAGCATTGCGAAGAACTCGCCTTCCGCAATGTCCAGATTGATGTCATCCACGGCGCGAACGGCACCAAAATGACGAGATATGTGCTGAAAGCTGACAGCTGTTGCCATGATGCAAAAACTCCCGCCAGGAAAACCTGGCAGGAGCTCCTTGGAGTGTCAGGCGTTAACGGCCACCGAGAACCGCGATCATGTCCGTGGCCCAGCGATAGTAGGGCACGCAGCCAGCGGCTTGCGTTGCGCACTTGGCGACAGGCGTGCGCCAGAAGTGGATCTTCTCAAAGCTCTGCATGCCGTTCACGTCGCAGCCAGCGTCCGTAAGCAGCGCATTGCCCTTGCAAGCCGCTGGCACCGCTGGAACCGAGCCGAACCAGGCGGCCAAGTCACCCTGAACCTTTGGTGAAATGGAATGCTCCATCCACATATAGGCGCAGTTTGGATTGGCGGCATCAACATGCATCATCGTGGTATCAGCCCAGCCCGTGGCGCCTTCATCGGGCACAACCGAGGCAACTGGCGTTTTCGCCATGGCGTCCTTGTCGAGCTGCAGCATGTTCACTTGGAATGGCCAGGAGGAGGAAGCCACAACGCCCTCATTCTTGAAGTCATCAATCTGCATGAACGCATCATGCCAATAGCGACCGACGAGTGCGCGTTGGGCCCGCAACAAGTCAAGCGCCGCCTTGTATTGCTCTTCGTTCAATTCGTAAGGGTCTTTTATGCCCAATTCTGGCTTCTTTGTCATAAGATAGAGCGCTGCATCAGCAATATAGATCGGACCATCAAATGCCTGAACGCGGCCCTTGTTGGATTTCCCATCGGGAAGGTTTTGCTCTTCAAATACAACAGCCCAGCTCTTTGGCGCTTCCTTGAACACGTTGGTGTTATAGGCCAACACGTTGGCACCCCATTGATAAGGTGCTCCGTAGTGGACACCATCAACCGTGTGCCAAGGCGCATTCTGCAGGCGCTCATCAATGGTTTTCCAAGAAGGAATGAGATCGACGTTGACAGGCTGCACACGCTTGCCAGCGATGAGCCGGAGCGAGGCATCGCCCGATGCGGTGACCAGATCAAAGCCGCCTTCGTTCATGAGGGCAACCATTTCGTCTGACGTGCCGGCGGTCTTGACGTTCACCTTGCAACTGGTCTTCTTCTCAAACTCGGTGACCCAGTCATAGGCCTTGTCGGTGGCGCCGTTCTCAATATAGCCGGCCCAGGCCACGATATTGACCTGGCCTTCTCCAGCGCCAACTTCCTTTTTCATCTCCTGAGCGTGGGCGACAGCGCCAATGGCCGATAAGGCAACAAGCGGCAATAACGCGCGTTTTAACGTAGTCATGGTTTCGTTCTCCCTTTTGTGTTCTTATGCATCCATGTTGGCGAAATGCGTTTGACCAACTGGTTTAAATTTGAGACTAGCCTGAAAATAACCTGAAGGTAAAGTGAGGAAGTCTTGAATTCCACCTGGATTAAGAATCCCTTGGCCGTTTTGGCCGCTGGGGCAGGCGGTGGAATCGTAGTTCACGGCGGCAAGATCACAGAAATGGTGCCTTGCGGAAAACACCCGCGAACACCCGCCGATATCGTTTTTGACGCCTCCCGCCACGTCATTCTGCCGGGCCTGATCAATACCCATCATCACTTCTACCAGACCCTCACTCGCGCCCATCCGCAGGCCATCAACAAGGAATTGTTCGACTGGCTGAAGGCGCTTTATCCATTGTGGGCGAGGTTGACGCCGGAGGGCATGCGGCTTGCCACCCGCCTGGCGCTGACTGAACTTCTGATGTCCGGCGTCACCACTGCGTCTGACCACCATTACCTGTTCCCGTCCGGGCTCGATGACGCCATGGACATCCAGGTGGATGAAGCGCGAAAGCTCGGCATGCGGATGACGGTCACGCGGGGTTCCATGAACCTCTCCACCAAAGATGGCGGACTGCCGCCCGATAGCGTCGTTCAGGATGAAGATACTATTTTGAGCGATTGTGAACGGGTGATTTCAAAATATCATGAACGGGGCGAGGGCGCGCAAATACAGGTGGCGCTTGCGCCGTGCTCGCCGTTCTCCGTCACCAAATCCCTCATGTGTGCCTGTGGCGAAATGGCGGCAAAGCATGATTGCCGGCTGCATACGCACTTGGCCGAAACCCGGGATGAAGATGCCTTTTGCAACCAAATGTTTGGCTGCAGCCCGGTGGAGTATCTGGAAGAAGTGGGCTGGCTCAATGACCGCACCTGGCTTGCCCATGGCATTCATTTCTCAG
The DNA here is from genome assembly GCA_031375195.1 of Rhodobiaceae bacterium. Lineage (GTDB taxonomy): Bacteria > Pseudomonadota > Alphaproteobacteria > Rhizobiales > Aestuariivirgaceae > Aestuariivirga. Next base: position 826 of record JANMHO010000157.1, on the reverse strand, counting down.
ATGCGGAAATTGGCAGATTGGGCCGCGCGCATGTGAGCGTTTGTCATTGCCCCACGTCAAACATGGTGCTGGCCTCCGGCCACTGCCGCACGAAGGAACTGGAAACAGCAGGCGTGCCCGTTGGGTTGGGCGTTGATGGATCCGCCTCCAACGACAATTCAAACCTGATGGAAAGCGTGCGCCACGCTCTGCTGATGAACCGCCTGAAATATGGCACCAGCATCACCCATCTGGACGCGCTGCGCTGGGCGACGAAGGGATCCGCCAAATGCCTTGGCCGTTCGGATACTGGCGAAATTGCCATTGGCAAACAGGCCGATTTGGCTTTCTACACCTTGGACGAACTTCGCTTCTCCGGTGCCGGCGACCCCATCGCCGCCCTCGTTCTTTGCGGTGCCCACCGGGCAGACCGTGTGATGATCGCCGGAAACTGGCGCGTTGTTGACGGCGCGCCCCTGGGCGTTGACGTGGCCCGCCTCAGGTGGGAGCATGGTGAAGCTGCCAAGCTGTTTTTGGACAATTGAGGATTTCACATGAGTTTTTACACCGTCGAACCGGCCCCGGCGCGGCTTAACCGCAGCGAGCTTGCGGTTCCCGGAAGCCAGCCGCAACTCTTTGAAAAAGCGGCTAAATCTGCCGCTGACGTGGTGTTTCTCGATCTTGAGGATGCGGTGGCTCCCGACGATAAAGCGCAGGCCCGCAAGAATGTCATCCAGGCCATTGGCGATATTGACTGGGGGCGCAAGACACTCTCGGTCCGCATCAACGGCCTGGACACCCATTATATGTACCGTGACGTGGTGGACGTGCTTGAGCAAGCGTCGGA
>JANMHO010000119.1:0-22355 GCA_031375195.1 Rhodobiaceae bacterium | reverse complement strand
TTCGAGTCCCACATCGATGGGCGTTGTCGTGCCGTCGGTCTCGTCACCGATGACGATGAAGCCTTTTTCAGCGCGGAGCACGTGCAGGGCTTCGGTGCCATAGGGTTCAATGCCAAGTTCCTGGCCTGCCTCCAGGATGGCATTCCACAGCCCGCGCCCCATGTTGGCGGGCGTTGCCACCTCATAGGACTGCTCGCCGGAAAAGCTGATGCGGAATACGCGAACGGGATAGCCGCCGAGCTTGCCTTCCCTGAATGACATGTGCGGAAAGGCTTCGTGGGAAATGTCAAAATCAGCGCCGAGCTTGGCCAGCACATTGCGCGCGCGGGGGCCCGCGATGGCAAACTGCGCCCACTGTTCGGTGACCGGCGTGACGAATACCTTATACTGGGTCCATTCCGTCTGCAGCCACTCCTCCAGCCAGGCCGCAATGCGGTCAGCGCCGCCCGATGTGGTGTGCATCAGGAAATGATCCTCAGCGAGCCGCACGGTGACGCCATCATCGGTGAGGAATCCCAGCTCATTCATCATCAGGCCATAACGGCACTTGCCGGCTTTGAGGGTTGAGAAGGTGTTGGTGTACATGCGGTCGAGGAATTCCGCCGCGTCCGGACCCTTGATTTCAATCTTGCCCAGGGTCGAGGCATCCAGCAGGCCGACTTTCTGCCGGACGCTGAGAATTTCACGGTTGATGGAAGCCTGTCTGGTTTCACCAAGGCCCGCATAGGTATAGGCGCGACGCCATTGGCCAATGGGCTCGAATGTTGCTCCGCTATCAAGATGCCACTGATAGATTGGCGTGCGGCGGATGGGCAGGAAAAGATTTTTAGTGAGAACGCCAGCGATTGAGCCAAAGGAAAATGGCGTGTACGGCGGCCGGAATGTGGTGACGCCGATTTCGGGAATGCTTTTGCCGGTGGCTTCGGCCAGAACACCCAGGCCATTGAGGTTCGACGTCTTGCCCTGGTCAGTCGCCATGCCAAAAGTGGTGTAGCGCTTGGTGTGCTCAACCGATTCATAACCTTCGCGCTGCGCCAGTTCCAGGTCGGCGGCGGTCACGTCATTCTGGAAATCGATGAAGTGCTTGTTGCCTTCATTGTATTTGCCGGTCGCCGGCGCAAACCACAGGGACTCGAGTGGGGCGCGGGTTGGTTCCTTGACCTCGGGCACCTTGTATTTGACAGCCTTGGACTTGCCATTCGCGGCTTTGGCCGCAGCCACACCCGCTGCATGGGCCTCCGCCAGCGTTGCAGCCACATCCATCGTGCCGTTGGCGGCGCCTACAGCCTGCATGGCGTCATGGTGGCGGTCGGGCCTGAACGATTGCAGGTTTTCATCGAATTTGATTTTTCCGGCGTTATGGCACCACAGGTGAAGCGCTGGATTAAAGCCGCCGGACATGGCGATGAAATCACAGTCGATTTTCCGCTCAGTGATGACGCGGCCCTGGCCCCGGCGATAGGCGGCGATGCGCGCGGCGGTTACGCCCTGCGATCCTTCCACAGCCGAAACGACTGAACCCATGGACACTTCAATGCCTTCCGAAATCGCCCGCGCGATCAGGGAACCTTCGGCGCGCGCCCGCGAATCGACAATGCGCACGCCAATCCCCGCTTTTTTCAAACCCAATGCAGTCAGATAGGCATTGTCATTATTGGTGAACACAATGCCGTTCACGCCTGGCGAAACCCCATAGCGCTCAACCATGGCGCTGGCCGCGGTGGCCAGCATGATGCCGGGGCGGTCATTATTGGCGAAGGTGATGGGCCGCTCAATGGCGCCTGTGGCCAGGATCACCTGCTTGGCGCGCACTTTCCACAGGCGGTGGCGCGGGGTTCCGGCTGCGAGCAGGGCGGGGTCGTGGTCAGCCACGCGCTCAAATATCATCAGGTAGTTGTGGTGCCAGTGACCAACCACAGTCGCGCGGTTGAGCACATGCACATTCTCTGCCGCATAAAGCTGGCCTGCAACGGCCTTGGCATGATCGCCCACGCAAGCGCCGTCAATTGAACCAGCGGTCAGGTCTGCAATGCCGCCCAGTTCAGGGTTTTCATCGGCAAGCATGACTTTGAGGCCAGACGCACAGGCGGCCTTTGCAGCGGTGAGGCCAGCAAGTCCACCCCCCACCACCAGCACATCGCAATGCACGTGGATGTGTTCGTAAGTGTCGGGATCGCGGCCTTCGGGCGCGCGGCCAAGCCCTGCGGCTTTTCTGATCAGCGGCTCATAGACATGCTTCCAGAAACTCTGCGGCCACATGAAGGTTTTATAGTAAAACCCGCCGGGCAGGAAGCGCGAGAACCTGCTGTTGAGCGCTCCCACATCGAATGTGAGGGACGGCCAGCGGTTCTGGCTCACCGCATGCAGCCCATCGAACACTTCAACCTGCGTGGCGCGCTGATTCGGCTCGTGCCGTGCGCCATCGCCCACGCCCACCAATGCGTTCATTTCCTCCGAGCCAAGCCCCACCACGCCGCGTGGCCGGTGATATTTGAAACTCCGCCCAAACAGCTTCGAGCCGTTGGCCATCACAGCGGAGGCAACCGTATCGCCAGCGAAGGCCGGAAGCTGCTTGCCATCAAAGCTGATGGTGACCCGCTTTGAGCGGTCTATGCGGCTGCCGCCCTCAAGCAGGCGGTAGGGCTTATTGCTCATTTCAATTTATCCTTGAAATATTCGGCCCATTCGCCCGTGGCCTGCTCCATGAGTTCGCGCGGCGGCAACTCACTGATGCCGTAGTAGGCCTTGAACTCCATGGTGACTGTATCGCGCGCCGCATGAAACCATTTCCCGCAGCCCCTGTCGCAGCGCCAGCGCTCGAAATGCAAGCCCTTTGCATTGTGGCGGACGAAAAGATAGTCGCGCTGGGCTTCGTCGGAGACATTCACCGGATCATGGGTCGAGGGCCTGCGCACATGGGCCTGCCCACCCCCATGAAAATCCGTCTCGTCACCTTCCGCGCCGCAAACCGGGCAATGAACCAATAGCATGTCGTCTGCTCCTAATGCGCCACCGCTGCCGCAACGCTTTCATCGATCAACCGGCCTTCGGCAAAACGGTTGAGTCCAAACGGTTCGGCAATCGGATGCGGGCGATCATTCGCCATGGTGTCGGCAAACACAAATCCCGATCCCGGAATGGCCTTGAACCCGCCGGTGCCCCAGCCGCAATTCACGTACAATCCCTCCACATCGGTCTTGGAAATGATTGGCGAGCGGTCCCCGGTCATGTCCACAATGCCGCCCCACAGGCGCAGCATCCGCAGCCTTGAGATAATCGGGAAGGTTTCAACCAGCGCCGTCACCGTATGCTCGAGCGAAGGGAATGAACCCCGCTGGGAATAATTATTATAGGGGTCCGTGCCGCCGCCGATTACCAGCTCGCCCTTGTCGGATTGGCTGATGTAGCCATGCACCGTATTGGCCATCACCACGCAGTTAATGACGGGCTTGATCGGCTCGGACACCAGCGCCTGCAAACACAGGCTTTCGATCGGCATGCGGATGCCCGCCGTCTGCATCAGCGGCGAGACATTGCCGGCAGTGACCACGCCCACCTTCTTGGTTTTGATTACGCCCCGCGTCGTCTCAAGCCCCACGACTTTTCCGCCATCGCGCATGATGTTGGTGACTTCGCAATTCTGGATGACATCAACGCCCATGGAATCAGCGCCCCGCGCATAGCCCCAGGCCACGGCGTCATGACGGCCCGTGCCGCCGCGCGGCTGGTAGTAAGCACCGAGAATCGGATAGCGGCAATTGGGATCATCATTGATGATCGGCACGATTTCTTTCACTTCCTTCGCTGTGATCATCCGGCAATCAAGGCCGGCAAGGCGGTTGGCATGGGCCGTGCGCTTGAAGGCCCGCAGCTCATGCTCGGTCTGGCACAGCATCAAAACGCCACGCGGGGAAAACATCACGTTGTAATTCAGGTCTTGCGACAGGCCCTCATAGAGCGACCGCGCCAATTCATAAATGGCGATGGAGGAATCTTGCAGATAATTTGAGCGGATGATCGTTGTGTTGCGGCCCGTATTGCCGCCGCCCAGCCAACCCTTTTCGAGAATGGCGATATTTGTCATCTTGTGGTTCTTGGCGAGATAATAGGCCGTGGCCAATCCATGTCCGCCCGCTCCCACAATCACCGCGTCATACTCAGCCTTCGGCGCCGGCGAACGCCACGCAAGCTCCCAATCCTTGTGGTAATTCAAGGCATTGCGGGCCAGCGAAAAGATGGAGTAGCGGGACTTCATGGAGTGGTGATCCTTGACTGCTGCGTCTTCTAACAAATAGCCCCCTGAAGGGCTATTGCTTTCCGACATGCCCATGCTGCCATGCGACACTGCGACGTGGGGCGCATTGACCGGGCGGAATTGTATGGATAAGCCGGACCCATGACACGCAAGCAAAAAAGACTCTCAATCATTCTCGGTGGCCTCGCCGTTCTGGGCGTTGCCGTATTCCTGGTGGCGCTGGCGCTGCGCGACCAGATTGTATTCTTCTACACGCCCAGCGAAATCGCCGAAAAGAATGTGCAACCCGGCGTGCGTCTGCGGCTTGGCGGACTGGTGGAAAAAGGCAGCGTCGTCAAGAACGATGGCACGACCGTTACATTCAAAGTCACTGACACCATCAAAACCCTGAACGTCACCTACAAAGGCCAGCTCCCCGACCTCTTCCGCGAAGGCCAGGGCGTGGTGGCCGAAGGCGTCATGGAAGCCAGTGGCGACTTCAAGGCGGATACAGTCCTTGCCAAGCACGACGAAAACTACATGCCCAAGGAAGTCGCCGACAAGCTGAAAGAGCAGGGCGTGTGGAAAGAGGGCAAAGGGAGTTAAATCCTCAAGATCTATCATCCCGGCTTTCGTCAGATGACAGAATAGTAACCCCAATACGACACTGACCGTAATTCCGGCGACGTATGCTGAAATTGACAGGAACGAATTGAGTGCAGCTTCACCGTCGTTTCAAACGATCGACAACGGTGAGAATTGGGTAGATAATTTCTTACTGCTTCAAGCGATTGAGGAAGTAAACAGCGTTGCGGATGACCGCAACTGGTTTTCAGGTTCGGGCCCAGGCAAAGCTGTATCCTGAACGCAATCATCGCTCTATCAGTCTGTTAAACAAGTTCGAGCGGCAGCGGCGCGATTGCCTTTGTCACTGCGGGTATGCATAGATGTGGGATGATTTTCCGAGTTCTCATGGTGTTGGTTTTTGGCCTCATGTCTTTCGGCTGTTCGCAACGCAATCCGGCGCAGGTGGACTATTGTCTTGCGGCACTCGCAGGGCTTGAGACGGATCATGGCAGGCTCGAGGTAATGTCTGTTGAGGGCACTGGCAGCTCCATTGTGATCAAATACCGCGGGCGTGGAGAGCATGGCATCCGGTGTCAGTTCGAGGGCACTGCGGTTTCGCTGGATCAGCTCGATTTGGTGGAAGTTGTGCATGATGGCAAGGTGGTCGGTCCGGGTCGGCTGACATTTCTCAAGCGGCAGTTGCTTTCGCACGAAGGCTTGAGGGCGCTGCACGAGCGGGTGATGTTGCCGCCTTCGGGGTATTTTTCTCTAGATGCGGCGACTGGCGTTTATTTGCAGATGTCGCTTTCGGCGCTGCCGATTGCATCTGTTTATGTGTTGTTGGCGCTGGGCTTCGCCCTTGTGCACGGCATCACGGGGCGGATCAACATCGCGCATGGCGAGTTCGCCACGGTTGGCGCCTATGCGGGCTTTATCGGCTTCATGGCGTTTGGCGCATTGTCAATACCGCTCGGGATTGCTGCGGCGCTTCTGGTTGCCGGGATCGCTTCGGGATGTGCTGGGCTTCTCACCATCTATTCGGTGTTTGTGCCCTTGGCGCGGCGTGAAGGGCAGATGTTGCTGGTGGCCAGTGTTGGCCTCATACTCATTTTCGAAGAGGGCATACGTATCAGCCATGCCGCGCGAGAATTGTGGCTGCCACCAGTCTATTCGGAGCCAATAGCGCTCACCCTTCCGCCCTATGTGGTGACGGTGACAGCCATGCAATTGGGATTGGCGTCGGCGACAGTGGTCGCAGTCGTTGCGGTGTTACTGATCATGCGGTGGACGAAGTTCGGCTTGGCCTGGCGAGCCGTTGCTGATGATGCGTTGGCCGCCCGATTCATGGGGATCGATCCGGCACATGTTCTTGGCCTTGCAGCGCTGATGGCCGCGTCGCTCGCAGGGTTGGGCGGGCTTGTGGTTCTGCTTGGCTACGGCAATGCAAGTCATTCAATGGGGCTCATGTTGAGTGTGAAAGCCATGGTGGCCGCCTTGCTCGGCGGCATGGGATCGCTAGGCGGTGCCGTTGCTGGAGCGCTCATTCTGGTCACGGTTGAGACCCTCTGGGTGGCGTTGTTTGGCGGTGCCTACCGCGATGCTGCGGTGTTCTTCATGCTTGTGGGGCTTTTGACGCTGGCACCAAACGGACTGCTTGGATTGGCAGGGCAAAGCCGTTAAGAAGAATAGGAACATGTTGACTTGGCGGACTGCGCATGCGGGGATGACAGAGTTTTGGTCAACTATGATGCGCCCGCCGCCAAGTTCGTCATTCCGGCACAAGCCAGAATCTCTCAACAATTACACTGATCAGCAGATTCCGGCTTGCGCCCGAATGACGACACTTCGGCCAACATTACAAAACTTTCACCTTGCCGAAAGGCTGTTGTAAGCCGCGACTGCCTATATCTCCATCATCCGAATCTTGGAATGGAGAGAAACCTCATGTCTGCAACTTTTGCTATCAATAGAAAAACCTTGTTTGGCCTGCTGGCGGCGGGCCTTTTGAGCGCTACAGCACTTTCGACATCTTTTGTCATAGCGCCGCCAACGCAGGTTCACGCCCAGGCCCAGGTTGCCATCGATCCTTCCCTGGGCTTTGCCGACCTGGTTGATCGCGTCATGCCTGCAGTGATCACGGTCGATGTGAAATTTTCAGACGCCGCGAGCAATGACGATATGGAGCGTCCAGGCTTTCCCGGCATGGAGGAATTCTTCAACCAGTTCCCGCAGTTCCGTGGGCAATTGCCCCCCGGCATGGAACGGCGCAGGCCCCATGGCGGCAATGCGCAAGGCTCAGGCTTTGTGATCAGCGCCGATGGCTACGCCGTCACCAACAATCACGTGGTCCAGAATGCCGACGAAGTTGTTGTGAAGATTCAGGGTGGCGAAGAACTTACAGCTGAAGTCATCGGCACCGATCCCAAGACCGATCTGGCGCTCATCAAGATCAAGTCTGACAAGCCATTCCAGTTTGTGAAGTTCGCGGAAAAGGAAGCCCGCGTTGGCGACTGGGTGATGGCGGTTGGCAATCCGTTTGGCCTGGGCGGCACGGTGACGACAGGCATTATTTCCGCCCGTGGCCGCGATATCGGTTCCGGCCCCTATGATGATTTCCTGCAGATCGACGCCTCCATCAACAAGGGCAACTCCGGCGGCCCCGCTTTTAATCTTGAAGGTGAAGTGATCGGCGTAAACACCGCGATCTTCTCGCCTTCCGGCGGCTCGGTTGGCATTGGTTTCGCCATTCCGGCAAGCATCACCCAGGACGTGATCGCAAGCTTGAAGGATAGTGGCCAGGTGACGCGCGGCTGGCTCGGCGTTCAAATCCAGCCGGTGACCGATGAGATCGCCGAGGGCTTGGGATTGAAGGAAGCCAAGGGTGCGGTTGTCTCAGATGTGACAGAAGATTCACCGGCTCTCGCCGCTGGCTTCATGGCGGGCGATGCCATTCTCAAGGCCGATGGCGCGGAAATTTCCGATGCCCGCGCCCTGTCGCGGAAAGTCGCTGGCTTGGCGCCTGGAAAATCAGTCAACGTGGAAATCATCCGCGACGGCAAGCCGATGACCCTTTCCGTGAAAGTTGGCGTCATGCCAACGGATGCGCGCATGGCTGGCAAGTCACCTGCGGAAAAACCTGCCAACCTGGGTTCGCTTGGCCTGACACTTGGCCCCGCCGATGATGGCGAAGGCGTCAAGATCATGGAAGTCAAGCCCGGCTCGGTAGCCGAGCAACGCGGCCTCAAGGCTGGTGATGTCATTCTTGAAGTCGCTGGCGCCGAAGTCAATGACGCTTCCGACGTCAAGGATGCGCTGAAGGAGGCGGGAAAATCCCGCGTGCTGATGCTGGTGCGTTCCGGTGAAAATCAAAGGTTCTTGGCGCTTCCCTTGGCAAAGGGATAATTCAGGGCGTCTTGAAGGCGCGGAGATCATCCTTCCCCCGATCCCCCTCTGGTCAGGTGGTCTCCGCGCAACTCTTTTCTGAAAGTCCAAGTCATGCAAATCTCTGTGGAAACCGCAACTGAAGGTCGAATCAGGAACTCCATGCGCGTGCTTGTTATTGAAGATGACCGCGATGCCGCCTCCTGGCTGATGAAGGGGCTTGCCGAAAGCGGCCATGTGGCTGACCATGCGGCCGACGGTGAAAGCGGGCTGAACCTGGCGCTCGAATCCATTCACGATATTCTGATTGTTGACCGCATGCTGCCAAAGCTTGACGGGCTTTCCATTGTCCGCACGCTCCGCGCCAAAGGCATCACCACGCCGGTCCTGATCCTGAGCGCCCTGAGCGAGGTGGATGAGCGCGTGCGGGGGCTTCGCGCCGGCGGCGATGATTATCTGGCAAAGCCCTATTCCTTTGCCGAACTGCTGGCCCGCATCGAGGGACTGGGGCGGCGCAGCGGCCATGAAACCCAGGAAACCAAATTGCAGGCCTGCGATCTCGAGCTGGATTTGCTCACCCGCAGCGTCACCCGCGGCGGGCAGAATATCCCGCTGCAGCCCCGCGAGTTCAAGCTGCTGGAATATCTCATGCGCAATGCGGGCCATATCGTCACCCGCACCATGCTTCTCGAAAATGTCTGGGACTACCATTTCGATCCGCAAACCAACGTGATAGATGTGCACATATCAAGGCTGCGCGCGAAAATCGACAAGGGCTTTGACGAGCCGCTCTTGCAAACCATCCGTGGAGCCGGATACATGATCCGTGCCCTTTAACTACAAGATACTCAAAACCTCGACCTTCCGGCTGGCGGCGATTTATCTGGCCGTATTCGCGTTTTCAGTGGGCGCGATCCTCGCCTATGTGTTTTGGAACACGGCGGGACTTCTCGAGCGCCAAACCGACGCCACTATCCGCGCCGAAATTCAGGCGCTGGCCGACCAGTACCGCCTGCGGGGCCTTCCCGGCATTGTTGAAACCATCCAGCGCCGGAGCGTCGAGCGCGGCGGCGGCATCTATCTTCTGGCCAATGCCGATGGCCGCCGTGTGGCCGGAAACCTGGAAGCCGTTCCGCCGGAGGCCATTGATGATGCCGGATGGATTGATTTTCCCCTCGACATAAAGATGGGCAATGAGAAGCAGCGCCGCTCGGCGCGCGCCTTCCACGCCGACCTCGCCGGGGAATATGAATTGGTGGTGGGCCGCGACGTTCAGGAGCTGCGGCAGTTTCGCGACATCATCGCGCGCACGCTCTACTGGGCGCTTGGGTTTGCCGTTGTCCTGGGGCTGGGCGGCGGCCTGCTCACCAGCCGGAACTTCCTGCGCCGCGTTGACGCCATAACCGACGCCAGCCGCAAGATCATGGGCGGCAATCTGGCAAGCCGCATGCCGGTGTCGGGCACCAGCGACGAGATGGACAAGCTCGCCCGCTCGCTCAATGAAATGCTTGACCAGATCGAACGCTTGATGACGGGCATGAAGGAAGTGTCCAGCAATGTGGCCCATGATTTGAAAACCCCGCTCACCCGGCTGCGCGCCCGCGTGGAATCTGCGCTGCGCTCCGACGACAAGGAAGAATTCCGCGCCGCCCTGGACAAGACCATTGAGGAGTCGGACCGCCTGCTGCAAACCTTCAACGCGCTCCTGTCAATTGCCCGCGCCGAAGCCGGCCAGTCCCGCGACATGCTGCAAGCCATCGACGCCCACGACATTGTTGAAGACGTGGCCGAGCTCTATGCGCCCATAGCCGAGGAGGCGGGCGGCACGTTGACGGTAACTGTGGCGGCGGGCCTGAACGTCTTGGCAGATAGGCAATTGCTGTCTCAGGCCCTCAGCAATCTCGTCGACAACGCCTTGAAGTATGGTGTTACCGCCCAACAGCCCGCTCCCAGCATTGCCATAGAAGGAAGACGTGAAGGGCCATCCGTGGTGATCATGGTTTCTGATCAGGGCCTCGGCATTGCATCCGAAGACCGCGCCCGCGTTGTAAACCGCTTCGTGCGACTGGACGAAAGCCGCTCCAAGGAAGGCAATGGATTGGGCTTGAGCCTCGTGGCTGGCGTGATGAAACTCCACGACGGCGCGTTGATTCTGGAAGACAACGCCCCTGGCCTGCGGGCGAAGCTCGTGCTGCCGCTGCACACTGTATAATCGCGGGGATGACATAGGGGGTGTGAGGCCTCTAGTATGCCGCCATGAGCGGGGCATTTTGGGATCGTTTGAAATTGCAGCTTCCAGCGCCACGCGATATGGCCGCTGCCGCGATGTTTTGGGATGACCTCGCTCCAGAGTTCCGGGGCAGGCTGGAACCCCACAAATCCTTCCTGCAATCGGTGGCCGCTGCTTCGCCCTACCTGCGGGCGCTGATGCTGCGTGACCCGGAATTTGTGGGCGAGGTTTTAAGCCATCCGCCGGAAGCGGTGCTGGAAAAAATATGCGGCGGGATCGAGGCGGCGGAGCATCTGGAAACCCAGGCCGCGATCATGACAGCGCTGCGCCAAGCCAAGGCAAGGGCGGCCCTGTTGATAGCGCTCGCCGATCTTGGCGGGATTTGGACGGTGGAGGATGTCACGAAAAGCCTCACCCGCCTGGCTGATGCGCTATTGGCGGCAACGGTCAACTGGCTTTTGCGCGACGCGGCGAGGGCAGGAAAATTCGCGCCCGCTGATCCGCAGGCGCCGTCAAATAATTGCGGCTATGTGGCGCTGGCCATGGGCAAGCACGGGGCAGGCGAGCTCAACTACTCCAGCGATATCGATCTCATCATTCTCTTTGATCCCGAAACCGCGCCCCTGAGCGGAGGCACTGAACCTGCCACTTTCTTCGTGCGGCTGACCAAGCGGCTGGTCAACATCCTGCAGGATGTGACGGAGGATGGCTATTGCCTGCGGGTGGATTTGCGGCTGCGGCCGGACCCCCGCGCCACGCAGGTTGCGATCTCCATGGAGGCGGCGGCCATCTATTATGAAAACATGGGGCAGAACTGGGAACGCGCCGCCATGATCAAGGCGCGCCCCGCCGCTGGCGATGTGGCGCTTGGCCGGGAATTCCTCGCGCGCCTGAAGCCCTATATCTGGCGCAAGTATCTGGATTTCGCGGCCATCGCCGATGTGCAATCGCTGAAGCGCCAAATCCATGCGGTGAAGGGCCATGGCACGATTGCCATTTCGGGCCACAACATCAAGCTTGGCCGGGGGGGCATTCGCGAAATCGAATTCTTCGTGCAGACCCAGCAGCTCATCGCCGGCGGGCGCAACCCGAGCCTCCGTGGCCTGCGCACACTCGAGATGCTGGATGCTCTGGCTGCGGCCCAATGGATCTCGCCGGAAGCCGCCGGCAGCCTCAAAGCCGCCTATCGTTTCCTGCGCGGGATCGAGCACCGCATTCAAATGGTGAATGACGAGCAAACCCATGCGCTTCCTGCCGATGAATTGGCATTTGAAAGCCTCGCCAGATTGTCGGGCTATGCGTCATCAAACGCATTCGGAAATAAATTGCGCGAAACATTCGAACTGGTGCAATCACACTACGCGGCGCTGTTTGAAGCGGCGACGGAGCTTGGCACATCAAGCGGGAGCCTGGTGTTCACCGGCGGCGAGGATGATCCGGAAACCATCGAGACTTTGGCGCACATGGGTTTCAGGGGGCCGAGCGAGATTTCAGCCACCATTCGCGGCTGGCATTTTGGCCGCTATGCCGCGACCCGCAGCGGAAAGTCCAAGGAGCTTTTGACCGAGCTGATGCCATTGCTTCTCGCGGCGCTGGCGCGAAGTGGCGACGCTGACGCCGCCTTCCTGGCCTTTGACCGTTTCATCGCGGGCCTTCCCGCCGGTGTTCAGCTGTTCTCCATGTTGAAAGCCAATCCCAACCTGCTTGATCTCATCGCCACAATCCTGGGCACAGCGCCGCGCCTGGCTGAACAACTGAGCGCCCGCCCCCGGGTGTTGGATGCAGTCCTCGACCCCGGCTTCTTTGGAGCGCTTCCCCGCGCCGAGGAAGTGCAAGGGCTGATTGCGGCAGCAATCCCGGAGGCAACACCCCTTGATGAAGTTGTTGACCGTGTTCGCATCATTGGCCGCGAACAGATGTTTCGGGTGGGTGTGCGGGTCTTGTCGGAAACAGTGAGCGCCGTGGAGGCGGGCACCGCCTTCTCCACAATTGCGGAACTTCTGTTGCAGCGGCTTCACGGCGCGGTGCGTGGCGAAATGGCAGGCCGCTACGGCGCGATCACTGGCGGGCGCAGTTGCATCGTGGCCATGGGGAAACTGGGCGGCCGCGAAATGACAGCGGCATCGGACCTGGACTTGATGCTGATTTACGAAGGGGAAGATGTTTCCAATGGCGGCAAGGCGCTCAGCGTCAACCAGTATTATACGCGGCTGACCCAAAGGCTGATCGCATCAGTCACTGCCCCGACAAGCGAAGGCGTGCTCTTCGAAGTTGATCTGCGGCTGCGCCCGTCCGGCGGCAAGGGCCCCGTGGCCACAAGTTTTGACAGTTTCCGCAATTACCAAAGGGACTCGGCCTGGACCTGGGAGAAGCTGGCCCTGACGCGCGCCCGCGTGGTGAGTGGCGATGCGGGACTGGCAGCAAAGCTCACAGCCGAAATCGCCGTCAGCCTGCGCTCACCCCGGGATGCCGCGGCCACGCGCCAGGATGTGCTCGACATGCGGCGCCTGATGGTGAAAGAGCAGGGCGCGACAGGCCTGTGGGACATCAAGCGCGCCCGTGGCGGACTCGTTGAAGTGGAGTTCATTGCGCAATATTTGCAACTTGTTAATGCTTCAAACCATCCCGCTATTCTCGATGCCAATACCTACGCGGCGCTTTCAAAGCTGGGGGCCGCAGGGCTGCTGCCGGCCGCAATTGCCGCCGAACTCAGAGAGGCGAGCCTGCTCTATCATCGCATAACCCAAGTGCTGAGGCTCTGCGTGGCAGGTGCCTATGATCCGGCGGCCTCGCCAGCGGGTCTGAATCAAATGGTGGCCAGCGCCGCAATCCTCCCCGACATCAAATCCACCGAAGCGCTCCTGAGCGATACCCAGCAACGGGTTGCCGCCATTTTTGATGAGACCATTGGGCCGGTGAACTAGCGACGGAATTTTCGCCCGCCAACGTCTTAGATGCAGGAGGCTTGGCTTCCGGAAACCAGAGGAGAATGGAAATGCCTAACAGAACATTAAGTCTTGTCATCGCCGCGGCCGGCTTGGCCGCCATTGGCGCCGCCGCCATGGCCAGTGAGCCCTATTTGCCAAAGGCGCAAAAGACATTTGACAGGCTGGACGCCAACAAGGATGGCAAGATCAGCCTGGCGGAATTCATGCCAGTGGCCGAGAGGGGATTTCTCAAGATTGATGAGAACAGGGACAATGCGGTGAGCACGGCGGAAATCGATGCTTCCCTTCAGGTTGCATTGGAACGCCGCCGGAAGAATATTCTGGCAAAGATGGATGCAGACAAGAACGGCGTTATTACGCGCGCCGAACTTGACAAATATGTGGAAGCCATGCTGGCGGGAGCCGACAGCGACAAGGATGGAGCCGTATCGTTCGAAGAAACACGGGTTTTCAAGATCGCAAAATGGCGTAAGATGCTGGGCGAGGCATCAGTCAACTAAGCCACGTGGAGAGATGGAGAGCGGCGAAGGACAATCGTTGCGGGCGGCGAGCGATGCGGATTTGCTTGAGGCGTCCGCTCGCCGCGATCAGCGGGCCTTCGCCGCAATCGTTTCGCGCTATCATGCGCCAGTCTACCGCTTGGCCTGGCGCATGATGAACGGCAACGCTGACGTTGAAGACGTGGCCCAGGAGGCCTTTGTGAAGCTGTGGCTGAACCCGGCGCAAGTGCGCGATGGCCAGGCGCTGAAGGCCTGGCTGATGCGGGTTGCCGCGAACCTTGCCACCGACCGGCTACGCCGAAAACCCCATGCTGATCTTGATGCGATTGGCGAGGTGGCAGACACCGGCAAACGCGCCGATGGGGAACTGGCCGAGCGTGCCGCCACGCGACGAGTGGACGAAGGCATCGCGAAATTGCCGGAACGCCAGAAACTGGCGGTCACGCTTGTCTACTTTGAAAGCATGACGAACATCGCCGCCGCCGCTGTCATGGAAATATCAGTTGACGCGATTGAATCTCTCCTGTCGCGGGCGCGGCGCTCGTTGAAAGAAAACCTTGCGGACGATTGGCGCGGCATAATTGAAGAGCTGGCTTTTGGAGCCAGATGAAGGTGAAACATGAATGAACCTGACGATGCAGGATTTGACGAGGCGCTTGAGAAGCTTCTGAAGCGGGCAACTGTCCCCACTGTTCCCGATGGCGCAAATAGCCGTCTCATGGCGGTCATCGCGGCAACCGGGCGGCAACAGGCCATGGTCGTCCCATTGAAGCCGCGCCCAAGATGGAATTGGCCGGTTTCACTGCCGCTCGCCGCTTCCCTGATGCTTGGCTTCTTCATGGGATCATATGGCGTCCTCGACAATTATCTGCCCGATGGAATTGTGGACGAATTGCTTGCGGGTGCGGCGGATCAAGACCTCTCTAGCGGACTTGATGAAGCTGAAAGCTATCTCGAAGGTGAACTGTCATGAGCGATACCCCGCGTTCCAAATGGTGGCTGGTTCTGCTGGTTGTTTCCCTGGCGCTGAATCTCCTGGTGGGCGGCGCCATGCTGGCGCGGGGGTTAACCCGCGAAAGCCCTGAGCGCCTCATGGGCACAAGCTATACCCAGCTCATTCCGCGCGGCTTCTTCCGGGAAATTCCCCGTGAGAGGCGGCGGGAAATTCTCGATATCCTGAAAAAATACCGCAAGGAATTTCGGGCCGACCGTGACACAACCGAGGATGTTGCGGCAAAGTTTGGAGAAGCCCTCGGCGCCGAACCCTACAGCGCCGAAAACGTCAACGCCGTGGTCGCCGAATTTGCCGAGAAATCCCGCAATCTGGCGGCCCGCGGCGGCGCCGCCGCCTTGGAAATCATCGGAACCCTGACACCCGAAGAACGGCGAATCCTGGCCAAAGCCATCCGCGAACGCGCTGCCAGGGGAAAGGGCAAGAAGTAGCGGGTCAAGCCGATTTCAGAATGGCCGACTCCGGCACATTGCGGAAATTCACCGTGACAGTCGTTCCAATGCCTACCGCGCTTGAAATGGCCAGTGAGCCCGTGTGCAAGTCGACGAGCGATTTTGAGATGGCAAGTCCGAGGCCAGAGCCGCCCTTGCTCTTGGTGAACTGGTTTTCAACCTGCTCAAACGGCCGGCCGAGTTTTTCAATGTCATTGCCCGGAATGCCAATGCCTGTATCAGCAATAATGACCTTGGCGCCGTCTCTTGACTTGGACACTGTGATTTTCACATGTCCGCCTTCGGGGGTGAATTTCACCGCATTCGACAACAGGTTGATGAACACTTGTTTCAGCGCCCGTTTGTCAGCCACGATATCGCAGGTCTTGGGCAGATCGAGAACAACGTCAACCTTCCCCTCCGCCGCGCGTGGGCCAATCAGGCGCAGGACATCGGTGATGACGGATGGCAGCGACAGGGATGTGAGCTCCATCTCCATGCGGCCGGCTTCAATTTTCGACATGTCAAGAATATCGTTGATCACGTCGAGCAGGAATTGGCCGCTGCGGTGAATATCGTGGGAATATTCCGTGTATTTTTCCGAACCCAGCGGACCGAACATTTGCTCCTGCATCACCTCGCTGAAACCAATGATGGCGTTGAGCGGCGTTCTCAGTTCATGGCTCATGTTGGCCAGGAATTCCGACTTGGAGCGGTTGGCAGATTCAGCGCGCGTCTTCTCGCGGGCATATTTATCGGCCAGGTCGGCAAGGCGCTGCGATTGCTGGTCAGCCTGCAGGCGTTCCTTTTGCAGGTCCCGAACCGTCATCATCAGCGTGCGCTCTGAGAGCAGCAAACGCTCCTCCTGTTTCTTCAGCGCTGTGATATCGGTGCCCACCGAAACAAAGCCGCCATCCCTGGTGCGGCGCTCGTTGATCTGCAGCCAGCGGCCGTCGCCGAGCTGGACTTCGAGCGACTTCCCATCGGGATGCTCGCCGCCAACCGTTGGAACATATTGCCGGACGATGGGTTCCTTGGCCGACTGTGTCACCACGGCATAAGGAGTGCCGGGAATGCAGGAGGCGGGGGGGAGGGAGTGAAACTGCTGATACTTTGAATTGCACATTACCAGCCGGTTTTCCGTGTCCCAAAGAACGAATGCCTCTGAGATATTCTCAATGGCGTCCTTGAGGCGAAGTTCCGCGTCATGGCTGAGCTTGTCAGTGAGTTTCTGCGCCGTGATGTCAAAAACGATCCCGATGAGATGGGGCGTGTCGGCTGTGTCGCCGGGCGCCAAAGCTGCCCGGGCGCGCAGCCAGATCCAGTTGCCATCCGCATGCCGCATGCGGAACTCGCGGTTGAACACCGTGCGCTGTCCGCGCAACAGCTCTTCAACCATGCCCTCGATATTGGAATCCTCAGGGTGCAGCCGTGCCGAAACCTCGCCAAAACTCAGCAAGCTTCCCTTGGGCGGCATGCCAAGGATTTCGAACATGGATTTGGACCAGAAGATGGTGCCCTCAGCCAGGTTCCAGTCCCACATGCCGCAATTGCTGCGATCCAGCGCCTTGTCCAGCCGTTCGGTGGCAATCGAGAGGACAGCATCGGCCTCCGAAGCCTTGGCCGCCTGCCAATGAAATGCCCCGGCAAGCATCGCCAGGACAAGCAGCGTAACCACAAAGAGGACGGCCAGTCGGATAACGCCGGTCCACCAGCCGGCCAGCAAATCCGATCTTTTTTGAATGACAACAAGGCTGCCGGGAAAGTTGCCAAGATCGCGGGCGCTGACAAACGCGCTGTCGCCATTGGCGAAAGTGAAAAGCCGCATGCTTTGCGGGCCCGAATCCGTCGTGAACTTTGTACCAAGAATATCAGTGATTCTTTTGCCCGTGAATTTGGAAGCGGCGGGCGCGGTCGCGATGGCAAGGCCAAAATTATCGACGAGAACGAAAACCCGGTCTTCGTCGAGGGCATTCGCGGCGAGCGCCTGCGCCAGCAGATCGCCATTGAGGGGGCGGACCGTTTGCCCGCCGGCCATATCCGAAGAGAGCGAATTGATGATATTCTGCGCGGCCAACTGGACATGCAGCGCCGAGAAACGATTTTGTTCCGTCATGTGGCTGTGCCGGCTCTGCAGCAGCTGCGAAAACAGCGAAATGCAAAGTGCTGCCAGGAACACAGCGGTAAGCCCGGTGATGATGCGGCGCAGCGCCTTCTCGGAAATCAGGATGCGCCAGCGCTCCGGCAGCGGCGAGGGCAACCGCAATGCCCGCTCCCTGAAAAACAGCTCTCCTATTTGCGCTTTGCCCAATCTCCATCCTTCTCCCGCCATCGTGCCCTGCGGCCATTGATTCGAAAACAGCTATCATTTCGAATCAATTCTCCCCATTGATTCGCAATCGAAACAGATTGTCTAGCTGTGAATTTACAGGGCTCGGTGATTGAGCATTTTGTGTATGATTTCAAAGGTATCCCGCGATAGCTTGGGCGTGGACACGATCCTCTCAAGATGCCGGCTGGCGGCATCACGCCGCATTTGGTTCATCATGCGCCAACTGCGGAATCCGGTCGCCATGCGCGCCGCAACCTGCGGGTTGATCCCGTCAAGTTTCAAGATGGTATCGGCAACCACCCGGTAGCCCTCGCCGCTGCCATCGTGAAAGCCTGCGAAATTGCCGGATGTGAACCCGCCAATCAGCGCGTAGACCCGGTTTGGTGTGGTCAACCGGAAGGCCGGATGCTGCATCAGTTTCTCTATTCTGCCAGCAGCACCCGGGCCAGGTATTTGGGCGTTCAGCGCAAACCACTTGTCGACGAGCAAGTGATCGGTTGCATGGCGTTCGTAGAATTTGTCTAGCTCGATAAACGTTTCGGCCGCGTTTATACCCAGCATGACACTCAGGGAGCCGACCTCAGCCGTCATGTTTGCAGCAGCCGCAAGCTCGCGCTGAATAAGGCCAATGCAAAGTTCCGGCGCGTCTGCGGCCAATAGGTTGAGAGCGGCATAACGCAGCGCCCGCCTGCCCGTGTCTGCGGGTGCTGGAGTATAATCACCCACTTCAGCCGTTTTTGACCAGATAGCAAGCAGCTGGTTCTTCAGCTTTTGCCCCAATGCCTTGCGCAAGAATTCTCGCGATCTAAAAATCAGATCTGCGTCAACTTCAGTTCCAACTGTCGCAGCAATATCAGCCTCTGGCGGCAGCCCCAGCATCAGGGCCTTGAAGGCGTCATCAAGCTTCGAATTGCCGAGCGCCTCTCGCAGGGCCAGTGCAAACCCTTCGGTATCTGGCTGCTCATCCCGATAATACCCGGTGATGATTTTTTTCGCCAACGACTGGCCGGCTTCCCAGCGATTGAATGTATCCCTGTCATTTCCCATGAGAAATAATTGATCCGCTTCCGAAACAATCCCCTCCAAGGAAATCGGTGCGGAAAATCCGCGGTTTATGGATAACACCGGCCTGGAAATTATGTTTCGGAAACGAAATGATTGCTCTTCCTCGGTCAGCTCAATGAGGGGTGAGTTGAGCGCCCCGACACCTTCCATATCCAGCGGCATATCTTTGCCGTTGGGGCCAACCAGGCCGAGGCCCAGCGGGATATGCAACGGCAGCTTTTCTCCCTGGCCCGGCGTTGGCTCGGTCGATTGTTTCAATGTCAGGTCAAGGGTTTTTGCCTTCGCGTCATAGGAGGTGGAAACTTCAACCCGTGGCGTTCCCGCCTGCTCGTACCAGCGGAAAAACTGCGAGAGGTCACGCCCGGAAGCATCCGCCATGCAACGCGCGAAATCTTCAACTGTGGCCGCCTCGCCGTCATGACGCGCGAAATACATATCCATCGCCTTGCGAAACGCCACATCACCAATCAGCGTCTTCATCATGCGGCAGACTTCAGCGCCCTTCTCATAAACCGTGGGCGTGTAGAAATTATTGATCTCTATATAGGACGTTGGCCGCACCGGATGGGCCAGCGGCCCGCCATCCTCCGGAAACTGCCGCGCCCGCAGCGTCTTCACATCCGCAATGCGCTTCACCGCGCGTGAACGCAGATCCGACGAAAATTCCTGATCCCGGAAAACCGTCAGGCCTTCCTTCAGGCAGAGTTGAAACCAGTCGCGGCAGGTGATGCGGTTGCCGGTCCAGTTATGAAAATACTCATGCGCGATAATGGCTTCGATGTTGATGTAGTCGATGTCCGTTGCCGTGGCCGGAAGCGCCAGGATATACTTGTCATTGAAGACATTCAGCCCCTTGTTCTCCATGGCCCCCATGTTGAAGTCAGACACCGCCACAATGTTGAAAACATCGAGATCATATTCGCGCCCGAAGGCCGTCTCGTCCCACCGCATGGAGGCCTTGAGCGATTCCATCGCCCAGGCGCAGCGATCCTCCTTGCCTTTCTCCACATAGATGCCGAGTTGAACCTTGCGGCCCGACAGGGTGGTGAAACTGTCATGCACGCCCGCCAGATCACCCGCCACCAGCGCGAACAAATAGCTGGGCTTGGGGTGCGGGTCTTCCCACACGGCAAAGTGCCGATCCGTTCCAGCCACGTCGCCACCTTCGACGAAGTTCCCGTTCGACAGCAATACAGGGCAGGTGGCCTTTGGCGCCTCCATGCGAACCCTGTAACGCGCCATCACATCGGGCCGGTCATAGAAATAAGTGATGCGCCGGAACCCTTCCGCTTCGCACTGGGTGCAATACACGCCATTGGACTGATAAAGCCCTGACAGCGCCGTATTCCCTGCCGGATCACACATGGTTTCGATCTCGAGCACAAAACCAGAGGCGGGCAGAGCCGGAATTGTCAGATTGTTCTCGTCGACAGAATATTCATTTGCATCCAGCACCTTGCCGTCGATGCTGACACTGATGAGCTTGATTGCCTCGCCATTCAAAACCAGCGCCGCGTTCTTTTCGACAGGCCTGAGATGAATGCGCGATCTTACCCGTGTTGATTTCGGTTCGAGTACGAAATCAAGAAACAGGCTTTCGACCTGAAACGGCGCAGGCCGATAATCCTTCAAATAAGTGGTTGCTGGCGTTTGCTGTGTCATAATTGCTTGGCTCTAGAACCGGTCAACCCGAAAGGGCGAGAGATCAATATTGCTTTTAATGCCGGTCATCAACTCGCTGATGAGCCGCCCCGTCGAAGGCCCCCAGGTCAGGCCCATATGACCATGGCCAAAACCATACCATACATTTGAAGCGCGCTTTGAGGGGCCAATTACAGGAAGTGAATCCGGCGTGCCGGGCCGCCGCCCCATCCAGCGCGTTGTCGCGGCATCTGGCTCATTGAGGCCGGGCAGGACGCGCTTGAAAACTTTCCACAGGGCATCAGCCCGCGCCCAGTTGGGGGCCGCATCCAGGCCTGCGAATTCGTCGGTGCCCGCAAGCCGCAACCCCATGTCCATGGGCGTTGCGGCCCCCGGCGTTCGCGCATAGGTGAGCGTGCGCGACAGTGAGATGCCAGAATTTGGCAGCACCATATGGTAGCCGCGCTCCGCCTCAAGCAGAACCTTCTCGCCCAGTTGTTGCGCCAGCAAATGGCTGTAGGCGCCAGCGCATACAACGAGCCTGTCAATGGGGAATTCACCGCGCTGCTTCAAGCTGAGGCCGGTTGCCTTCCCGTCAGCTGAGTAAACAGCACTCACGTCATCCGCAACAATTTCGCCGCCATTTCGGACAACCTGTTCGGCGATGCTCTTGACCACCCGTTCGGGATTTTTCACAAAATACCAGCCGCCATGAAAAGCCCCGTGGACGACGGTTTTCGCGATCGCTGGCTCCATTTCCCGGCATTCATCGCCAGTGAAAGTCTGGCACTCGAAGCCATGGAATTTCTTCACCGCGCGCTCATGGGCATCGCCATTGAATTGGGCGGGCGTATCATAGAGCTTCAAGGTATCCTGATACACCATCAGGCTGTGGTGCCCGGCGGTCTTGAGCAGCGTTTCAAAATCGCTGACAACCCGTGGCGCCAAATCCGCCCTTGCAGCCGTTATGGATTTCATGCGGTGCGGCAGGGTATTTCGTGCTGCCGCCATGAACCACGGCAACGCTTTCGGCAGATAGGACCAGCGGATGGTGAGCGGTCCCGATGGGTCCAGAAGCCATCCCGGTAGTTTGCGGTAAACGCCGGGGTTCATCGCCGGCATGATTTCCGCAAACGCCACGCCGCCCGCGTTGCCAAACGAGCATCCCTCGCCTGGCGGCAAACGGTCAATCAGGGTGACGCGGTAACCGGCCCGCTGCAAAAACGCCGCCGTCGAAACGCCAATAATACCAGCGCCGATGATCGTGGCATGAGGCTGCGCCATGGTGTGTTATTTTTTCCCGGGATGAATTTTCCTGAAGAAGCTGACACAAAATTCCTCGAAGGTCGAGATCAACCGCGTCTGGCGGAGCGAATGCAATGTCGCAAGCGCAATAACACCTTTTTCGACGTCTTCAGAAATCGGCCGTATGGCCAGCTTTTCGCCGTCATATGTGTGGTCACCAAAGGGCCTTGTGACCAGCAGCGAAAACCCAAGGCCTTGTCCAACCAGCCCCCTCACCAGTTCGAGAGATGGCGATGCAAAGCTGATCCTGGGAGTGATGCCCTGCGACACGAACAACCGCGTGAAATAAGTTCGACTTGGCAATACATCGAGCAAAATGAAAGGCTCAAGGGCCAGGTCGTGGAGTGAAATTTTGCGTTTGCGGCTGAGGGCATGGCCAGCGTTCAGAAGCACATAAGGTTTCAATGCTGCGAGTTCAGTTATCTTGAGGTCTCCCGGCATATCCAGTTTGTAAAGCAACACCTGATCATAACGCCCCGAGCGCAATCCATCTATCAGGTGCTCCTGCGCACCCTCTTCAAGTTTCAATCGCGACTTCGGGTGCGCCCGCTGGAACTCCGCAATGAGTTTGGGCGCATAGGCAGGCGCTATTGTGTGAAAGCTGCCGATAGTCAAATCACCCTCGACAACGTCGCTGGCATCTGTCGAGGCCCGTTCAAAATCCAGCCCGTGGTCAATCAGGTTTCGCGCCTCATTCAAGAGCCGCAAG
>JANMHO010000082.1:0-33824 GCA_031375195.1 Rhodobiaceae bacterium | reverse complement strand
GATGAAAGTTTATTTTCCTACACCCCCTTGACACGTTCCTAACATAGGATTACATATATTCCTGATGGTTCCGGAAAGGAGGGGACAGTGTCGACAGCGTCTCGAAATTGCCGGTTCCATGGGCAGCGCTTGCAGGAGTTGGGAACTAACGCGCCCTTCACCTCCGGGAGCTTCGGGCAAGACCCTCGGATACTACGATCCGAGCGCCTTCGATGGCTAAACAACCTCAGCGGCAAACATCAGACACCGTGCGATCTGGGGCTCTGCAAGAACGAACCCGAATACAAAATCGCTGCGTTTCTTAAGTTTCGCCAACGCTTTTCCGGAAAGCCTGACAGCTTTCCGGGCGTGGGCGGATGTCAGGCTTTAAGCCACACCACCCAAACACACCACCACCTATGCATAGGACGGCTTGAAGCCAGGACGGGAACTTCCCCTCCACCTTCTTCTCCTCCCCAACACCCAAGGGCGCCGCCATGATCTGGCAGTAGACATCATTTCAGCGGGAAAACTGTTTTCCATGCCGGGCGTAGCTGTGGCCAGCGCTCATTGACACGTGAATCCGCAACAGGCCCCTCGTCCATTAAGCATGCCGCCGCAACTTCTCCACAAGCTTTCGATCAGTGCTTGCGGCAGGTCAAAAACCTCCCTAAACACCCACTTTTAATGACCATAGCATCCCAGCGCCCAAAGCTTCTTGCCAGCCCGCACCTCCTGGCCATTGATGATATTTCCTCCCCTGAAATAAATGCCCTCTTGGATTTGGCGGAAACCTATGTGGTTGAGACAGTCACGCCAGGCAGTAGAAATTCCATGCTGGAGGGGCAGACGCAGGTTAACCTCTTCTTTGAAACTTCCACCCGCACCCAGGGCTCCTTCGAAATTGCCGGAAAGCGCCTGGGCGCCGATGTCATGAACATGGCGGTTTCAACATCCGCCATGTCGAAGGGTGAAACCGTTCTTGATACGGCAATGACGATCAACGCCATGCGTCCGAATTTCCTGGTGGTGCGGCATCAGTCCTCAGGCGCTGTCGAGCTGCTGGCGCAAAAAGTTTCCTGCGCCGTGATCAACGCGGGCGACGGACAGCATGAGCACCCCACCCAAGCCCTGCTTGACGCCCTCACCATACGCCGCCGCAAAGGCGCCATAGAAGGCCTGACAATAGCGATCTGTGGCGACGTCATGCACAGCCGCGTGGCGCGCTCCAACATTCACCTGCTCAACAAGCTGGGCGCCAGGGTCAGGGTCGTGGCTCCCTCGACCCTGCTTCCAACAGGCATTGCCAATTTCGGCGTGGAGGTTTTCCGCACCATGCACGAGGGCCTCGCTGGCGCCGACGTTGTCATGATGCTGAGGCTGCAACTCGAGCGCATGAGCGGCGCCTTCGTTCCCTCGCAGCGGGAATACTATCGCTTCTTCGGATTGGACGATGAAAAACTGCGCCACGCCAAACCAGACGCTCTTGTGATGCATCCCGGCCCCATGAACCGTGGCGTCGAGATCGATTCCAACGTGGCAGATGGCGCGCAATCGGTCATCCGCGAACAGGTTGAAATGGGCGTGGCCGTGCGCATGGCGGTGCTTGATGCGCTGTCGCGAAATTGGCAGGGAGGAATGCCCCTATGATTTCTCCAGGCTTCAATAATGCCTCCCAGCGCAAGGCCTATGTAAACGCGCAAATTGTAGCACCGGCGCAGGGCTTGAATGGGCAGGGCGGCATTCTGATTGAAGATGGCTGGATACTGGCGGTCGGCCCCGCCGTAACCAAAGAAGCTCAAAGCCTTGGCACGAGCATTTTTGATTGCGGTGGAATGACACTCATTCCAGGCCTCATCGACATGCGCGTTTTCACAGGCGAACCCGGCACCGAATATCGTGAGACTTTGGCCACAGCTTCCGGGGCAGCCGCAGCAGGTGGTGTCACCACCATGATCGTGATGCCCAACACGCAGCCCGTGATTGATGATGCGGCGATAGTGGATTTCATTTTACGCCGCGCCAGAGACACGGCAATCGTGCGTGTGGCCCCCATGGCCGCCATCACCAAGGGACTTGCCGGCGAACTCATGAGCGAGATCGGCAGCCTGAAAGAGGCAGGCGCCGTCGCGGTGACCGACGGGACCCACGCCGTTGCAAACGCCAACCTGTTCCGCCGGGCTCTCACCTACGCCAAGGATTTCAACATGCTGGTGGTGCAGCACGTGGAAGAACCCAGCCTTTCCAAAGGCGTGATGAATGCGTCCGAGTCAGCTTCCCGGCTGGGGCTGGCCGGAAATCCCACCATGTCGGAAGTCATCATGCTGGAGCGCGATATCCGTCTCGTCGAAATGACGGGCGCGCGCTACCACGCCTCGCAAATTTCCTGCGCCGGCTCCCTCGATGCCATTCGCGCTGCCAAGGCCAGGGGGTTGCCCGTCACCTGTGGCGTTTCCATCCATCACCTGACCCTGAATGAAAATGACATCGGCGCCTATCGCACCTTCTTCAAACTATCCCCGCCACTCCGTTCAGAAGCAGACCGTCGCGCACTTGTCGAAGGTGTGAGGGATGGAACCATCGATGTGATCGTCTCATCCCATAATCCGCAAAGTGCCGACACCAAGCGCCTGCCCTTTGCAGAGGCGGCCTTCGGGGCGATTGGTCTGGAAACCCTGCTGTCGGCAGCCCTTGGCCTTTTTCATAATGAAGACATGCCGCTGGGACGGCTGATTGAAGCCATGGCCTCCAACCCTGCAAAAATCTTGGGATTGGAAACCGGCCGTCTGGCGCCGGGAGCGCCGGCCGACTTCGCGCTCGTTGATACCAATCTGAATTGGACGGTGAAAGAGTCGCAATTGCGCTCCCGTTCCAAAAACTCCCCCCTTGAGGATTGCACGCTGGAAGGCCGCGTCGTCGAAACTGTCATTGCAGGCCGCACGGTTTACGCATACGCTCGCTGAATCATGTTGGAACTTGCAGCGCTCATTATTGGCTATTTGTGCGGAAGCATTCCCTTCGGGCTCGTTCTTGCAAAGGCGGCGGGCCTCGGTGATGTCCGCAAAATTGGCTCCGGCAACATTGGCGCCACCAATGTTTTACGCACCGGCAACAAGAAAATTGCTGCGCTAACGCTGCTGTGCGACGGCATGAAGGGCGCAATCCCCGTATTGCTGCTCGGGTATTTTGGCAACGAGCAAGTGGCGATCATTGCCGGGCTTGCCGCCCTCGCTGGTCATATATTTCCGGTGTGGCTGAAATTCAGGGGTGGCAAAGGTGTGGCAACCAGCATTGGCGTGCTCACAGCGCTACATTGGCAACTCGGACTCCTGTTCATTGCGGTGTGGCTCATAGTCGCGTTCCTCTTCCGCATCTCATCTCTATCCGCCCTGATCGCATCCGCGCTTTCACCAGTGTTTGCATTTATGCTCGGCGGGCGCGAACTTGCAATTCCGGCAGTGCTGATTGGCGCGACAATTTGGATCATGCACCGCCCCAACATCATCCGCCTTCTGAAAGGACAGGAACCGAAAATCGATCTCGGCACGAAGACGTGATCAAGCAATTGCTCGATGCCAAGCAGCGGCGTGACTGGCTCAGGCTAAGCCAAACCGAGAATGTTGGCCCCGCGACTTTCCGGCAATTGATTGGCCGATATGGCAGCGCCGCAGCGGCGCTGGAGATGCTGCCGGAACTCTCCACAAAGGGCGGCCTCAAGCGTCCCCTGCGAATCTATCCAGTCGAAGCGGCGGAAGCTGACCTGGAGCGCGCGCATGAGTTGGGAGCGGTTTTCGTGGCAGCCGGCGAAACCGGTTATCCGCCCCTGCTCCACCATATCAATGGAGCTCCCCCGCTCCTCTGTGTGATGGGTGACCTGGCCCTTGCTGATATGGAATCCGTTGCCATTGTGGGAGCCCGCAACGCTTCTGCCGGAGGCCGGAGATTTGCCCGGCAATTGGCGGCGGAATTGAGCGAGGAAGGATACCTCATAACCTCGGGCCTGGCGCGCGGCATAGACACCGCTGCCCATGAAGCAGCACCCAATGGCCGCACGGCAGCAATCATTGCGGGCGGTATCGACAATACTTATCCGCCTGAAAACGCTGGCTTGCAGGAGCTGATCAGCAGGAATGGGCTGCTGATCACCGAAATGCTCCCCGGCGCCGTGCCGCGCGCCGAACATTTTCCAAGGCGAAACCGCATCATATCAGGCATGTCGCGGGCCATCATCGTTGTCGAAGCAGCCATGAGATCCGGTTCGCTCATCACCGCCCGGCTCGCGGGCGAACAAGGCCGTGAAGTCTTCGCCGTTCCCGGTTCCCCACTTGACCCCCGCGCAGAAGGCGCCAACAAACTGATCCGCGAAGGCGCAACGCTTCTCACAAAGGCAGCTGACGTCATCCAAAGCCTTCAAACCCATTACGTCATGGTTCCCAAATCATTTTCCGAGCCCGGATTACCCGAAGAAGAGGCACCAGACTCCAGCCCCAATGACCGCCTCACCGTCCTCACTCTGCTATCTCCCTCCCCAACAGACATTGACGACATCATTCGCGAGAGCAAACTCCCGGCGGCCCTGGTTCTGGGCATTCTGCTGGAATTTGAACTCGCCGGAAAGGCCGCGAGGTCGGCCCAGCAACAGGTAAACTTGGCGTGATTCATTTTGACAAACTGGGGTGTCCATCGCATTCCGGCCATAACAGAATACGGAACTCAAACTCGGATTTTCGCAGGATAGCGGTATGGGAATACAAACAGGCTTGATGGCAATAGCTCTATTTTTGGCACTCGCATCCCATGCCGCCGATGCCGCAACCACCAAGCGAGACAAAAGGTCCAATTATAGCAAGGAACAGCAAGCCAAGTTTTTTGCCGAAGCTTTAAGGCTTTGCCGCAAGGAATACAACGGAACCATTAGAGTGAAAGTCGACTACGCCCGTCGTCGCTACGTTTGCTATATTCGGTAGATACAAGTTCAATCCACCTCATCCTCAGGAACGATCCAGCTTTCCTTGAGAGCATCGGCTTTCCAGGATTGGAAAGCTTTGGTCGCCATGACATTCGCCATATAAGCGCGCGTATCGCTGGCAGCTGGAATGGCGTAGGTCTCAAGCCGTGAAACAATCGGCGCATACATGGCGTCAGCGATCGAAAATTTTCCAAATAGAAACTTGCCCCCTTTGCCATAAGTCTTGCGGCAATGACGCCAGAGAGCTTCGATACGGGACACGTCAGCAATTGCGGCATCGCTTATCTTGACCGGTTTCGGCGGTCTTCTCAGATTCATCGGGCAGGCCTTGCGCAAATCAGAAAAACCGCTGTGAATTTCGCTTGAAACGGAGCGTGCCATTGCCCGCGCTGCTTTGGCCTTTGGCCAGAGATTCCTGTCTGGGAAAGACTCAGCCAGATATTCAAGAATAGCGAGTGAATCCCATATCACCAGCTTGCCGTGCACCAAGACCGGAACCTTACCAGCCGGGGATATATTTTGAATTTCCCGCCCAAACCGCGGCTCGCCGAAACGGATCATTTTCACTTCAAACGGAATGTCAGCCATCGTGAGCGCCATCCACGGCCTCAGCGACCAAGATGAGTAGTTCTTGTTGGCGATGACAAGTTGAAGTTTGGGCATATGGATTCCTTTCATAGCGACTTTGGCAGGTAACGAAACGCGACGACACCTATTGCCGCCAGAGCCAGCCCCAGAATAACAAAGACGATGCCAATTTCGAAAAAAGACAACGCAACCGCAAAAATGATGGCAGGTATCAACTCGGAAAAATCAATATAGGTGCGGTAAACCGCAGCCATCTGTTGGCGCTCGTGGCTTCGCACAGCCCGCAAGAATGGAATGCCCCCAACCCCATCAAGACCGGAAGCCGCCAGCGCGCCGCACAGCAGGAAAAACATCGCCAGGTATGGCTGTTCCTTCCCGGCGATACCCGCCGAAACTGACGCGATGAACATCATGGTAAAACACATGCTGATAATAGGCCGCACACCGAACCGGAATGCCAGGCGACCAAACACATAGGCAAAAAGCAGCAACGCCTGGCTGCCGGAAATCATCAATCCGCTGATCTCTTTGCTGATACCTCCTTCAACCGCCAACAGTGGCCCATAGATAAAAAATGTGGCCCAGAAACATGATCGCCCGAATGCAATCAGCCAGGCCAGCCGCAGGCGTGGCTGGCGTAAGAAGCGCATGACATTGGCAAGGGGATTGAAGGGTTGCAGGGTGCCGGATGGCATCGTCACCGGATCGGTCAATCGCAATATCCAGAACAGGACAAGCAATGCCGCGGATGCGAGGATGCTTGCAAGCTGTGGGCCCCAGGCGCCATATTGCGTATAGAGCCAAACACCGCTGGCTGGTCCAATCATCCAGGAAAAAGTTGATACGCTCAGGCGAATTGGCTCGGTTTTCGCCAACTCACTGCGCTTGATATTGTCCAGAATATAAAGCGACAAAGTGATGTTCATGATGGCTGCCGCGCAATTGCGGAAATACATGCCAGCAATTGTCCCGCCTATGCTGAAACTGGCCAGAAACAGACTGGCCACTATCATGCCCATAATGGCAAGCGTGTAGGCCCAGCGCCGCCGCAAGCGGCCAAGAACGAAGGGCATAAGCAAGGTCGTCAAAAGCACAGATGTGGAAACAACAGTTGAAAGCTCACTCACTTTCTGGCTGCTGGCCAGAAGATCATAGGCCTGCAAAGCGATCACCGTTGAGTTCAAAGACCTTACGAGTGATTCCAGCGCAAATATTGCGGCAAAAGTCATGGCCCCGGCCTTGCGACCAGAAATAAAATTGGGGGAAATCGACTCAGCAGTCATAGAGGGCCATGCCTATCAGGCACATTTTCTAAAAGCAAATCATCCCAAAATGAGTTATGCAAACGACATGTCCTGGTCTGAAAAGCAGCGTGTCGTCATCATTTCCGTGTTGGCCAGCCTTGGGCTGACGATTGCCAAATTTGCCGCCGGCTTGTTCACCGGTTCACTCGGCATCCTGTCAGAAGCCATGCACAGCCTGATTGATTTGGGTGCAACGCTTGTCACCTGGTTTGCGGTGCGCTGGAGCGACCAACCACCAGACGAAGAACATCACTATGGCCATGCCAAGGCCGAGAGCGTCGCAGCTCTCATCGAAACAGGCCTACTCTTTCTCATTACGGGATGGATCATTCTCGAGGCCATGCAACGGCTTGTCGCTGGCGAGCAGAGCATTGACGTAACATGGTGGGCAGTGGCCATTATCGCAGGCTCAGTTGTGGTCGATTTCAACCGCTCGCGTTCCCTGCGCGCAGTTGCGCTCAAAACATCCAGCGAAGCGCTTGAGGCCGACGCCCTGCATTTTTCGTCCGATATGTGGAGTTCGGTTTTTGTGTTGTTTGGCCTAATTGCTGTCTGGCTGGGCTTTCCTTTCGCGGACGCCGCGGCAGCTTTGATCGTTTCATTTTTTGTAGCCCTTGCCGGCCTCCGTTTGGGCAAGCGAACTTTAGCCACCCTGCTCGATACGGCGCCCGCCGGGGCAACAGCCGAAGTTCGCGCCATAGTGGAAATGGCGCAAGGCGTGCTCCAGATAAAGTCACTGCGGTTGCGTCCGGCTGGGCCTACACTCTTCACCAGCGTAGTCGTTGAAGTTCGACGCACGATGCCTGTCGATGATATTGTTAAACTCAAAGAGACATTGACTGATGCAATTTCGACCAAGTTCCCTACAGCAGATGTCACCATTGCGGTTAATCCGGTAGCGCTCGATGATGAGACTGTTTTCCAGCGCGTCATGCTCATCGCATCGCGCCGAAATCTTGCCATCCATCACCTCACTGTTCAGGAGATCAATTCGCAGCTCGCCATCAGCTTTGATGTGGAAGTAGATGGCGTCATGGCTTTGTCTGAGGCGCATGAAACCGCGACAAGCCTGGAAGATGCCATACGCCAGGAGCTTGGCTCCGATGTCGAGGTGGAAAGCCACATTGAGCCGCAGCCGGAGCGGCATCTGGCGGGAAGCGATGCGCCAGCAAGGACGGCAAACGCAATTTCGGCGCTCCTCAAATCTCTGGCCAATAAACAGTCACGCCTCAGTGACCTTCACAACGTCAGGATCCGTGAAAACGAGCAAGGCCTGTTCATCCACTATCATTGCCGTTTCGCTCCGTCGGAAACGATTGATGATGTTCACGAGGTGGTTGATGTGATCGAAAATGGTTTGCAGGCAAAGTTTCCGAAAATCCGCCGGGTCATTGCCCACGCCGAACCTGTAGGCCACAAGCGGCACAAGAAGTGATGCGCCTGATCCCGCGAGTTGAATACCGTGCCATGCCCTGGAAAAATGGCCGTGGCACAACAACAGAAATCTATGCCCATCCACCAGATCTTCCAAATTTCGACTGGCGGGTCAGCATTGCCGCAGTAAGCGATGATGGACCGTTCTCGTCTTTCGCCGGTTATGAACGCCACATCATGCTATTGTCTGGAAACGGCATGAAGCTGGAAATCGCTGGCCAAGAAGCTGTCATACTACACCCGCATCAACCCTTCTCATTTTCAGGCGACGCGAATGTCACGGCACATCTCACCGATGGCCCGGTTATGGATTTCAATTTAATGGTGCGTCGGGATTTTGGTATTGGTCAATTGCGCTTACAAACCAGGCAAGCGACCGGCGAATTTGGCAGTGATAGCGGCTGCCTCCTCATCCACGCGATTGATGGAGACAGCCTCTACCTAGACGCAGGCGAGCGTGCCCAGTTCACGCGCCCATCATATCTCGCTATTTGTGAAGTCACGCCCGTCTTGAGGCCCGCGAAAGCTCAGTAATCCTCTCAACCTCGCCTTCTGGTAGTTCGACACGGTTTGCAATGGTGAAAGCCTCGCAAAAGCTGAGTTCAAACAGGCTTGTGAGCGTTGTAAAACCTGCAGTTCTTGCCATATTCCGCATTTCGAGCAGCATGTCGGCCATGTATTGAGCCAACTCCCGCTTTTTTACGTCATTCTTTACGTTCGGTGCATCAGGTTTTGTCACAGAAATGCCCTGCTTCCTACAGCCGATAGCGCCAAATGCTCGGTTCCGAGCGACGATATGCACTATATACGTGTTTGACTTCAGTTAAAGAAATCTTGAGTTGTATAAGATGGTATGTTGGGTGATTTGTTCCATATTTGGTCAGAACTTGCAGTTAAGAGAGGATGCCTATATGAGGCCCTCCCGTTTGAACGTCAGGAACCAGAATGACTGTTGTCGTCGTTGAATCGCCCGCGAAGGCAAGAACCATTAACAAATACCTCGGCAAGGACTTTGTGGTTCTGGCATCCTATGGCCATATCCGTGATCTTCCGGCCAAGGATGGTTCGGTTTTGCCTGATGAAGACTTTGCCATGTCATGGGAGGTCGATAGCAAGTCTTCCAAGCGCCTCGCAGACATTGCTGACGCCCTCAAGGGAGATGACCGTCTTGTTCTGGCAACCGACCCTGACCGCGAAGGCGAAGCCATTTCCTGGCACGTGCTTGAAGTTCTCAAGAAAAAAGGCGCGCTCAAAAACGTGAAAGTGCAGCGCGTGGTTTTTAACGCCATCACCAAACAATCCGTGCTTGATGCCATGCAACATCCCCGCGATGTGGATGGCCCCCTGGTTGACGCCTATCTCGCCCGCCGCGCCTTGGATTATCTCGTGGGTTTCACCCTTTCCCCGGTTCTCTGGCGCAAATTGCCAGGATCAAGGTCGGCGGGGCGGGTGCAATCGGTGGCCCTGCGCATCATTTGCGACCGCGAACTGGAGATTGAAGCTTTCAAACGCCAGGAATACTGGACCATTGAAGGCACCTTTGCCACGCCTGCCGGCCAGGAGTTTTCTGCCTCCCTGCAAGCCATAGCCGGGCAAAAAATCGCCAAGCTTGATATCAAGGATGAAGCCTCGGCCCGCGCCATTGAGCAGACGCTGAAGAATTCCCGCGTATCGGTTGACAGCGTAGAAAGCAAACCGGCCAAGCGCCACCCCTATGCGCCGTTCCGCACGTCCACACTGCAACAGGAAGCATCGCGCAAACTGGGCTTTTCGTCTGCCAAAACCATGCAGGTGGCCCAGCGCCTTTACGAGGGCGTCGATATCGATGGTGATACGGTAGGCCTCATCACCTACATGCGAACTGATGGTGTGGATATAGCACCTGAGGGCATCGCAGCAGCCCGCAACGCCATCCTTAAAGCCTATGGCGAACCCTATTTGCCTTCTGCGCCCCGCACCTACACAACCAAAGCCAAGAACGCACAAGAAGCTCATGAAGCGATCAGGCCAACGGAACTCAGCCGCTTTCCGGCCAGCGTTCGGAACGCCCTCGATGCCGAACAATATGCTCTCTATGAGTTAATCTGGATCCGCACCATTGCCAGTCAAATGGAAAGCGCAGAATTTGAACGCACAACCGCCGATCTCGGTGCTACGGGCCATGATGGCAAGCACTACACCTTCCGTGCCACCGGCTCCGTCGTAAAATTCGACGGCTTCCTCAAGGCTTACCATGAGGATTTGGATGACGAAGAAGACGAGGACGCGCGCCGACTGCCCGCCATGGCCAAGGGTGATGGCATTGGCGTTCGCAAAGTTTCCGCCGAACAACACTTCACCGAACCGCCGCCACGGTATTCCGAAGCGTCCATCATCAAGAAGCTCGAAGAACTCGGCATCGGCAGGCCGTCCACCTACGTTTCTGTGCTCTCCACAATTCGGGATCGCGGCTACGTTCGCCTCGACAAGAAGCGTTTCATTCCCGAAGACAAGGGGCGCATCGTTACCGCCTTCCTTGAGTCCTTCTTCAGTCGTTACGTAGAGTATGACTTTACGGCTAACCTGGAAGAGCAGCTTGATCGCATTTCCAATGGAGAAATCGATTGGCGCGAAGTCTTGCGTGATTTCTGGAAAGATTTTTCCGCCCACGTCGCCGAGATCAAGGAACTGCGCGTCACTAATGTTCTGGATGCACTGAACGAAATTCTGGCCCCTCATATTTTTCCCACACCTGCCGATGGTGGGGACGCACGCAAATGTCCCTCCTGCGCCGATGGGCAATTATCTCTGAAACTCGGCAAATTCGGCTCATTCGTGGGCTGCACCAATTATCCCGAGTGCAAGTTCACCCGCCAGATGACAGCAGGCAACGAGTCAGGCTCGGCCATTCCGCCAGAAGGCATCGAACTCGGTCTTCACCCCGATACGGGCGAAAAAGTTACCCGCCGCATGGGCCGCTTTGGCCCCTATCTGCAATTGGGAGAAGTGCCCGAAGGCAGCAAGGAAAAACCCAAACGCGCTTCCATTCCTCGCGCTTTCGATCCCGTTGATATCGAATTGGAAACAGCGCTAAAGTTCCTGTCCCTGCCCCGCGAAATCGGCATTCATCCCGAAACGCAATTGCCTATTGTCGCGAACTTTGGCCGCTTCGGGCCCTTCATCCTGCATGATGGCACCTATGTGAACCTCGAATCCGCCGATGAGGTTTTCACCGTTGGCATCAACCGCGCAGTTGACATGCTGGCGGCAAAGAAAGCCAAAGGATTCACCCCCCGTGGCCGCGCGGCCGCATTGAAAGATCTCGGCGCCCATCCGGATGGCACTGGCAATGTGCAGGTCTTCAGCGGCAAATATGGCCCTTACGTCAAACACGGAAAAATCAACGCCACGCTGCCAAAGGATAAGACACCTGAAGCCGTTACCCTTGATGAGGCAGTGGCGCTGATCGAAGAGCGCGAAATGAAGGGCGGAGGCAAACGGAAGCCTGCGCGGAAAGCCGTCAAGAAAGCGCCCGCAAAAAAGGTTGCGGCAAAAAAATCTCCTGCCAAAAGGGCTGTCAAGAAACCCATCAAGAAGGCTGCGGCTTGACGAACGTCCCTTTCGAAAGTTGTTCTTTCCAGCTAACCCTTCCGCATGGTTAAAAAATCAAGACCCGAAAAGAATGGTCTTCCGAGCGAGCGTGTTCTCCTGGAATTTATCCAGACGTCGCCATCTGTTGTAGGCAAGCGAGAGATCGCGCGGGCATTTGGCTTGACAGGTGCTGCCAAAATAGAACTAAAGGCGATGCTCAAAAAACTTGAGCAGGATGGCAAGCTGGCCAAGAGCCGCCGCAAACTCATTGACACCTCTACGCTTCCGCCTGTCACCGTCATTGAAGTAACAGGGATAGACCGCCAAGGAGAAGCCTATGGCGAACCCGTCGAATGGGACGAGCGAGTCGCGGGCAAACCACCCGTCGTGCTCATTGAAGTGCAGCCCCGTGACGGCATCAAACCTCCCGCCAAGGGTGACCGGGTGTTGGCCAAAATCGAGCCCACTCCCGGTAAAGATTACAAATTCAAGGCTCGAATAATTCGCGCCTTGTCGGATCGCGCCAAACGGGTGCTTGGCGTCTACCGGCTGGTAAAAGGCCATGGTGCCAGGCTCATACCCGTTGACAAGAAAGCCCGCAACGAATTGCAGGTGCGCGCCGGCGATGAGAACGGTGCTGTCGACGGCGAACTTGTCGAGGCCGAAATCCTCAAGGATCATGGCCGTGGACTGCCTCTGGCCCGCGTGCGAGAGCGGCTGGGCGATCTCAACGACCAGCGCAACGTTTCATTGATCGCCATCCACCACCATGCCATTCCCAACCAGTTCTCGGAGCGTGTTCTCGCCGAAAGCGAAACCCTCAAAGCATTTGAACACAAAAACCGATCGGATCTTCGCAACATTCCGCTGGTTACCATCGACCCACCCGATGCCCGCGACCATGATGATGCTGTTTGGGCAGCGCCTGATGGTGATCCAGCCAATCCCGGCGGTTTTCAAATCATCGTCGCCATCGCCGATGTGGCAACCTATGTGAGGCCGGGATCCACGCTCGACAAAGAGGCGCGCTTTCGCGGCAATTCGGTCTATTTTCCTGATCGCGTCGTGCCAATGCTGCCCGAGCGCATCTCGAATGACCTGTGTTCGCTCCGTGAAAAAGAAGATCGACCAGCACTCGCCTGTTTCATGGTTTTTGACAAATCCGGCATCAAAAAATCCCACCGCTTCGCCCGCGTCATCATGCGGTCGGCGGCAAAGCTCTCCTATGAGGAAGCTCAGGCC
Source organism: Rhodobiaceae bacterium (assembly GCA_031375195.1). Lineage (GTDB taxonomy): Bacteria > Pseudomonadota > Alphaproteobacteria > Rhizobiales > Aestuariivirgaceae > Aestuariivirga. The sequence continues at coordinate 20,738 of JANMHO010000082.1, read as the reverse complement.
GCGATTGATGGTAATCCGAGCGTTAAGGCCGAAACACTTGTTGAAGGCGTCCTGAAACCACTTTGGGCCGCCTATGCGGCGCTCACAAAGGCCCGTGATAAACGGGGACCATTGGAACTTGATCTTCCCGAGCGCAAGCTTGTCCTTGATGACAAAGGCCATGTGCTGCGCGTAGTAATCCCTCGTCGTCTCGATGCCCACAAGCTCATCGAAGAATTCATGATCCAGGCGAACGTCGCTGCCGCAGAAGAACTAGAAGCGAAGAAAACGCCACTGCTTTACCGTGTCCACGAGCAGCCGTCTGCTGAGAAAGTGCGCGCATTGGCGATGTTCCTGAAGACCGTGGAACTTTCTCTGCCCTTAGGCCAGATCTTGAAGCCGAAACATTTCAATGACTTGCTGCGTGAAGTTAAAGGCAAGGATTATCAAAACCTGGTCAATGATGTAGTTCTTCGTACCCAGGCGCAGGCTGTATATTCACCCGACAATAAGGGGCACTTCGGTCTGGCCCTCAGGCGCTATGCCCATTTCACCTCGCCAATTCGCCGCTATGCGGATTTGATCGTGCATCGCGCCCTGGTCAGCGCCCTGGGACTTGGCGGCGATGGCCTGTCTGCTGATGACATTTTCAGGCTTGCCGAAACCGCGGACATGATTTCCGATGCCGAGCGCCGCGCCATGGCAGCCGAACGCGAGACAACCGACCGTTTGATTGCCTCGCATCTGGCTGGGCAAACCGGGGCACTCTTCCGCGGCCGCATCGGCGGCGTTGTGGGAGCCGGGCTATTCATCAAATTGAATGACAGCGGCGCAGATGGCTTTGTTCCCGTTTCAAGCCTGGGTTCGGACTATTTTGTTTATTCCGAAGTGGAACACGCGTTGATCGGCCAGCGCAGCGGAGAAAAATTCCAGCTCGGCGACCCGGTTGAAGTTAAGCTTCTGGAGGTCACACCCGTTTCCGGTGGCTTGCGTTTTGAAATGGTGTCCGATGGCAGGCAGGGCAAGCCACCACCCCAGCGCCATAGCCGCGCTATTCGCTTGAGCAAGCAAACGCCAAAATCCCGCCGAAAAAAATAGACACTTGCGGCAAGCCGCCGCGCGGCGCGGCAACCCCTTCTCCAAATCAGTCTTTGTGTGCATTTTTGCGGGATGGAAAAGCCTGCCAAAATCAGATCGTGGAAACAGGCAGTCTGGCGCGGCGCATGTCGCAAATGCCCGGCTTGCGGCACTGGCACGATCTTTCGCAAATTCATGAAAATTGCCGACACCTGCGATCTTTGCGGCGAGGAATTGCATCATCAGCGGGCTGACGATGCACCACCCTATTTCACCATCTTCATCGTTGGCCACCTAATCATCCCGTTAGTATTCGTGGTGGAGCGTACGTGGCATCCACCCTACGCGCTGCATGCAGCGCTTTGGCTGCCCCTGACGCTTGGCTTGACACTTGGCCTCATGCCCGTCGTAAAAGGAGCCGTAGTGGGACTGCAATGGGCTCTGGGGATGCATGGATTTGGCTTTGAACACGCAAGCAAAGAAAACCGGCCCTAGAGACGCATCCACACTCATCCTCGTGCGATTCGATGGCGAAACGCCCCGCATCTTGATGGGACAACGCCACAATTCCCATATCTTCATGCCAAACAAATATGTCTTCCCCGGCGGTCGCCTTGAAGCGGCCGATTGCCGCAAAGCTTTCGGGCACAAGCTTGATCCAATCACAATTGAAAAACTTAAATTGCGGATGAGAGCGAGGCCCACCTCCTCTCGTGCTGCCGGATTGCTTGTTGCGGCCGTTCGGGAAACCTACGAGGAAACCGGTCTGCTGGTAGGCCGCAGCGACACCAATGCGCCACCAGACCTTTCCTGCCTCATCTATTTCGGGCGGGCCATTACGCCACCAGGACGCAGCCGCAGGTTTGATTCACGCTTTTTCGTAGCCAATGCAACTCACATCACAAACTTGGACAATCCACACCCACTGGATGAAGCAGAGCTCTTGAAGTTGAGTTGGGTGACATTGGCGGAGGCTTTGGATCTCAACCTGCCCTCGATTACACGCGATATATTGGGGCTTCTTCAACCCCATATCGAGCGAAATTGCCTGCCCCCTGTGGATTGCCCGGTTTCGTTCCATCACAACATTGCCAGCACCTGGGCTGTGGAAATGCTATCTCTTGCCAAAACTTGACTTTGACTGCGGGATAGGGTCTATCCGCCTCTAAATCCCGTTCGGAGACTGTTATGGCCAAAGGCAATGTTATCAAGATCAAGTTGGCATCGACCGCCGACACCGGTTATTTCTATGTAACCAAGAAGAATTCGCGCACCAAGACCGAGAAGTTTTCGTTCAAGAAATACGATCCCGTCGCGCGCAAGCATGTGGAATTTAAGGAAACCAAGATCAAGTAATTTGGGATTTTGCTCAATCATAGGCACTGCTCATGTGGTGCCTTTTTGATTCCGGGCCTTTTGTGAATGTAGGTACCGGCCCGGGTTTACTCGGATCGAGGAGGCCACTCAAAACCGTCCCGGACCGGCCTTTTACCCCTCGTTCCAGGTGATGCGGTTTACCTGACCCGCGGGGAAAGTAATGTCTCTAGGTCTTACCGGGGCTGCAAGAATGTGCAGATCTTGCCACCCCATTTATTTGGCCGTCCAGTTATTTGGAGAGATATGTCTGAATGGCCCTGATTTCAATTAAATCTTTACACGAATTTTCACCATTTCCCTAGTTTAACCTATGGTAAACGCTGAGTTTTCATGGATCAGGATGAAGCGTTAAGGTAAATGAACGGTCAGCCGGAAGGATTTTCTTCCGTATCTTCGAGTGGCTCTGGCAGGTGCATTTCAAGCGGCAGCTGTTCGTCGCCATCTAATGGCTCTTCGTCCGCGGCAAGTTCGTCACCACTCCTTGGCAGCGGCATTTCAAAATCTGGCGGTAGATTCGCATCCAGTAGCCCGGCTCCCTTAAGTTCATGAAGTCCGGGCAGGTCTATGAGTTCATTAAGGCCAAAATGGCTCAGAAATGTGTCAGTTGTACCATATGTAACAGGCCGTCCCGGTGAGCGCCTGCGGCCACGCATGCGCACCCAGCCAATTTCCATCAGGATGTCTAATGTACCCTTGGAAATCGCAACACCACGAATATCCTCGATATCGGCACGGGTCACCGGCTGGTGATAGGCAACAATTGCCAAAGTTTCCAGTGCTGCTTTCGACAGGCGCTTCTGTTCATAGGTTTCACGACGCAGCACAAAACTCAAATCCTCTGCCGTTCGAATGGTCCACAACCCGGCAACCTGGACCAGATTGACACCGCGATTCGCGTAGTTTTGCTGCAGATCGGTCAACAGGGCCAATACGTCCGTACCCTCGGGAAAAAAGCTCTGTATCTTCTCAATCGCCACAGGCGCTTCTGCCGCAAACAGGATGGCCTCAACGATGCGCAAATGCTGGCTTCTGTCGGCACGGGGGTGAATGTGGACAACGGCATCGGATTCGCCCGCTGCTTCCATTACCAGGTCGTCATTGGTGCCAATGCTCATGTTTACTTGTACCATGATCTATCCCTCGAAAACATTATGCCCGTTTGCGCATGAAAATTGGCCGGAACGCATCTTCCTGCCTAAGTTCGATCAATCCTTCGCGAACCAGTTCCAGGCTGGCGGTAAAGCTTGAGGCCCTCATGGAGCGGCGCATTTCAGGTGGTGCTAGATATTCGGCAATCCAGGTGTCAAATTCACCCCAGTCACGCATGGTGCCTACCAACCGCTCCAAAGCCTCGCGCGCCTCCTTAATTGACCACGTAGAGTGCCTTTTCAGCGTATAGTTCTGATGGCGGGCTTTGCGCTGGCGGCGTTCTGCATAGGCTTTCAGCAAATCAATGAGATTATCAGCATATTCACGCTGGACTTCAACCACCAGTGGCTCCGGATTGCCCCTGCCGAATACATCCCGCCCATGCAAATTGCGCGACATCAATCTTGCCGCAGCATCACGCATCGCTTGCAGGCGCCGCAGCCTGAAGGCCAAACGCGCTGCCAAATCTTCCGGCGGTGTTTCCTCAGAGCCTGGCGGCTGGGGAATAAGCAGGCGCGACTTGAGATAGGCAAGCCAGGCGGCCATCACCAGATAATCAGCCGCCACCTCAAGCCGCATTTTACGGGCGTTGTCGATGTAGGCCAGATATTGTTCTGCCAGAGCCAGAATAGATATCTGCGCCAGATCAACCTTGTGATGGCGCGCCAATTCAAGCAGCAAGTCCAGCGGACCTTCAAACCCTCCCACATCAACAATGAGCGTCTCGCCGGTTGGTAGCGCAGAATCCTTGCGAACTGGCCCCTCACCATCCGGCCAAGGTTCTGGCACCTTGATTTCAGTCACATCAGCCACGGGATTAGAAGCTCCAAAAATAATGAGTGTCAGTTTCTCAAACGCGTCACTGATTCGCTTGATCGACCTTAGTTTATCCCCACATTCAAGCCGAAACGACCTGCTCCAGATCCCGGAGTGCGGCTGGCCTGTCAAACGGTTGCGGTTTGCGCGCCGACTTGAGCGCCGCCTTCGCCCGACGGAGCGCCTTGCCCTTCAGTTCACCAGCAGCGCCAGCAACTTCTCTCATTTCCTCAAGCCGGCCATTGCAGTGCAGCAGCATATCGCAGCCAGCGGCAAGCGCACTTGCGCACTTCTCCGGCAAAGTTCCCGACAAGGCTTTCATGGACAAATCATCCGTCATCAGAAGCCCCCGAAAACCTATGCTTTGCCGGATGATTGTTTTGATGATTTTTTTGGAAAGAGTGGCCGGATAGGATTTATCGAGTGCCGTATAAACAACATGCGCTGTCATCGCCATTGGCGCATCCGCGAAAGCAGCAAAAGGCGGAAAATCTGTTTTCTCCAGCTCATCGCGCGTTGCTTTAACAACCGGCAAGTCGTGATGGCTGTCCACCTCAGCCCGACCATGGCCAGGAATATGCTTGACGACGGGAAGCACGCCGCCATCCATAAAACCCGCCGCATGCGCCCGCGCCAGAGCCATAACGTGCTCAATGTTCATGCTGTACGCCCGGTTGCCAATCACATCATGAGCACCGGGTCGGGGCACGTCCAGCACGGGAATGCAGTTCGCAGTGATTCCGGCTTCAGTCAGCTCTTCAGCCATGAGCCGGCCAATGTGACGCGCCGATCGCAAAGCAGCCAATGGATTTGCCGCATAAAGATCACCGTAGGCGCGACCAGAAGGATATTTTTTCCAGTAATTGGAAGGTGGGCCCAAACGCTGAACCCGACCGCCTTCCTGATCGACAAACACCGGCGCATCTTTGCGCCCAACGGCCTCGCGAAATGCGCTCGTCAGTGTTTTCAACTGGGTGGGCGACTCGCAGTTACGCTTGAACAGAATGAGGCCCCACGGATTGTTTTCACGAAAGAAAACAGCTTCATCAAGTGTCAGCACTGTGCTTTCACACCCGCTGATAAAACTGCGAATTTTCATGTCTATTGGCGCGGTACGAGGCAATCGCGCACGCCAGCGGCGCGCAAGGATTTGCAGACACTATCCGCCTTTTCAAATGTCGGCACTGGACCGACGGCCAAGCGGTAACGCGTACTTCCGCCAACACTGGCCGGATTTATAACTGGTGGAAGATTGCCGATGACTGCGCCATACTTGGCCTTGATGCGGCCATACTCAGTCTTGGCTTCCGCTTCAGACCGGAAAGACGCAAGCTGTACATAAAATCCGGTTGCCGCGCTGGCAACTTGAACAGGTTCAACGGATTTCTGGGGCACCGGCTTTGGCGCTGTCTCAGCCACTGCAGCAACCTCCTGTTTAGGCGCAGCAGGCGTTGAGGCAGATGTATCTGCTGCAGCCGTGTCATCCTTCGTGCCGTTCAACAAATCCAATAATGTCTTCTTCTTTTTCACGACAGGTGCAGGTTGCGCTACAACGGGTTGCTGCTGAACAACCGGAGCGCTGGCATTCTCAGCGGGAACAAATGAATCAGATGGAGGAACAAGAACAACGGGCTCAGCCCCCAGTGCAGCAACCTGCTCTGTCTTTGCCTTGGGTTTCTCAGCAGACTTTGAAGTCGTTTTTTTCTGAACGGGAACGGGATCAGCAATAGCAATTTCTTCTACAGCAGGCACTGCTGGTGTCGGCGGCGTGGCCTGCTCTGAATTCGCCGTCACATCAGTCGTAATGGTTTCTGGCTCTTCCACCACTGGTATCTCTTCATCAACGGGGGGAGCAGCCAATGCAACGGTTTGTTTTGCGGCAGAAGCAGGCATTGCCCCTTGTATATCATTCGTTGAACCAGGCGGCGGCGGCATGGGCAATGGCAACGCCTCGTCTACGACGGCTTCGTCGGTGGACGGCTGAATAGTTTGGCCAGTCGGTTCTGGAGCCTGCCCACTGTCCAACTGAACGGGAACTTCCTCTGTTGGCACAACTTTTCCGCTAGGCACTTCCCGATCACCGATGATGCGGTCGTAAATTTCCTTCTTCGACGGGTCTGCGCGACCCTGCTCAGGCAACCCCGCCTTGACAGGCTGCTCAGGCGCAACCTTTGCCGCCTGTTCAGGCGCCGCAACCACCGGAGCTGATTCAGTTGAAACTACAGCAGCCACACCTTTGGAATTGCTGTTGACGTACCAAACCGTGGCAGCGCCGGCGAGAATGGAAATAACCAGCACCGACAAAATAATCAGTGGTGCCGATGAGCGTCGACGCTCTTCTCCGTAGGCACCTTCTGATTCACGGTAAGCCTGGTTGTAGTCCGTGGCACTGGCGCGACGGTTGACCTTTGGCAACGGAGCATCTTCAAAAATATCGTCAACAAAGTCATCATCGAAAACCTGTGGTCTCATCCGCACCGGCTCCTGGCGCGGAGCCGGACGCTGAGGTGGTTCATAAACGGGCCGTGCGTAGCCGAAATCGTCCTGTGCCGGTCTTGAATATGGCGGCGGGTTCTGGCGGGGTGTCGGCAACCGGGGTTCATTGGCAACAGTTTGCCCCATTGGGCCCGCTCCAGGTCGCCGCTGCATTGGCGGCATCGATGGCTGTCTCGAACCATTGGTGCCTTCTATTGGGCGGTAGCCTTGAGAAGGTTGCGGCCTGAATTGCGGCTGGTAACCCAAAGGTGGCGGGCCAGCCTGGCGTTGGGGGGCACCAAGTATTCGTTCGCCGCCAAGTGCCGGACGTGGCGGTGAAAGCTGTGACTGCGGAACAGGCTTCTGTTGTGGCCTGGCAGGGGGCGCAACTTGCAAATTGCGGATATAGTCCGGCTTGGCCTCATCCTCGGCAAATGTAAATTTTGGTTTTTCTCCACCAGGAGAAGCTACAGGCTTTGCCGGCGCCGGGGCCGGACTATCAGCCCTCTCGCGAGCAGAAGTAACCCGTTGCTCTGCCAGTTTTTCGACCGCGGCACGCTGGCTCCGCAGCTTGTCCGCCAGGGCATCCTGCGACTGCGGCATTGATGCCTGAATCGGTCGTGAATTGTGGGCAGGCATTTGCCTTTCCGCCGTTGTCGGGGCCGGGCCTTCAGCTTTCGGCGGCACGCGAGGCGCCATTGGCGCTGGCTTGGCGACAGCAACAGGTTGGGCACTGCGTTCCTCAGGCACAACTTCAACCAATGTGGCCTCTTTTGCCCTAGAGAACTCCCCCGAAATACGAGGCAACTCCCGGTTGCCTATGCCCAAGCGTTCCCGCCAATTCCGTTTGTCCGTGTCGTTTGAGGAGCTTTGATCCATAAACAGTATTTTCCGCTGTTACATTTCTTCAACAGGGGTCACCCCCAGGATTCGAAGACCATTAGCAAGAACATAACGAATCACCTTCAAAAAAGCGAGCCGCGTGTCAGTTATGAGTATGTCATTATCAACAATAAATCGCAATTGCGGCGACTCTTTGCCTCTGTTCCACAACGAATGGAAATCACTCGCCAACTCATACAAATAAAAGGAGATGCGATGCGGCTCATGGGCCAGCGCGGCACCTTCCAGCATCTTAGGATAACCAGCGATTCGGCGCACGACAATTCTTTCAGCCTCGTCAGTTAACAATGAAAAATCTGGGGCAACTGTTGCCCTGCCTTGTAGGGCGGCGTTTCTCAGCACAGAACAAACTCGTGCATGGGCATATTGAACATAGAACACAGGATTGTCTTTTGAATGCTCCGTCACTTTGGCAAAATCAAAATCCAGCGGGGCCTCATTCTTCCGATAGAGCATCATGAAGCGCAGAACATCCGGCCCCACCTCATCGACAACTTCGCGAAGCGTCACAAACTCGCCCGAACGTTTTGACATCCGAACCGGCTCGCCATTTCGAAACAGTTTCACCAACTGGCAAAGCCTTACAACAACGTGAATTTGCCCCCTGCCCGCAATCGCAGCAGCTAGCGCTTCAAGCCTCTTCACGTAGCCACCATGATCAGCCCCCAGAACATAGATCAGTTCCTTGAAACCGCGCTTGATCTTGTTGCGGCTGTAGGCAACATCAGATGCGAAATAAGTGTAACTGCCATCCGATTTCAGCAGTGGCCTGTCCATATCATCGCCAAATTCCGTGGCGCGAAACAAGGTTTGCTCGCGGTCTTCCCAATCCTCCGGCACCTCCCCCTTGGGCGGAGGCAGGCGACCTTCGTAGACATGACCTGCGGCACGCAGATCAGCGACGGTATCGCGCACTTCGCCTGAATCATGCAGCGACTTCTCCGAGAAAAAAACTTCCTGATGAATCTTCAAACTTGCGAGATCGTTCCGGATCAACTCCATCATCATCGCCATGGCCTTCGTGCGCACGAGCGGCAGCCAGGTTTCCTCCGGGACCTTCTGCAGCTTGTCACCACGCTCGTCAGCCAGCGCCTGGCCAACGGGCTTCAGATAATCACCGGGATAAAGGCCAGCGGGAATTTCACCAATGTCCTGGCCCAATGCTTCGAGATAACGCAGATACGCGGACCGCGCGATCGTATCAACCTGCGCACCCGCATCGTTGATGTAATATTCCCTGGTTACATCATGGCCAGTGGCGTCAAGCAGAGCGGCCAGCGCATCGCCAAACACGGCTCCACGACAATGCCCCACATGCAATGGGCCAGTAGGATTGGCAGAAACATATTCGACATTGGTCTTCTTGTTCTTGCCTAAATCAGAGTTTCCGTAGCTGTCACCCCGCGCCAGAACCGCGTCCAATACTTTGGGCCAAAAATTTTCTTTCAGGCGCAGGTTGATGAACCCCGGTCCAGCGACCTCAGCAGACTCCACATCCGCCTGTTTCGCCAATCTCCTTGCAAGATTTTCAGCCAAGACCTTGGGAAGAATGCCGGCGGGCTTGGCCACAACCATTGCAGCATTGGTTGCCACATCGCCGTGCGTTGCATCGCGCGGCGGCTCTGCGGTGACGCGTGACAAATCGAGGCCAGCTGGCAGTTCGCCAGCAAACATCATGGCAGACAATTCGTCTCTGACAGCCGCTTGAAAGTGTCCAAAAAGGTTCATATCAACATTCTAAGCTATTGAATCTGCGGTTTTTTGGTGCCTACCGGAAAAGCGGGTCGAGGTCAAACAAACGCTTGTGCTGCTCCAAGGCGAATCGGTCCGTCATGCCTGATAAAAAATCACACACTTGTCTGGCGTTGTGGCCTTTGTCGTCCACGTGCTGATCATCGCGCCAATCCGGTGGCAACAAAGCTGCGTCATTGATGTAGGCGTCAAACAGATCGCGCACCACGCGCCGCGCCCGTTCCATGATTTCGAGCACCCGCTCATGACGGTACATTCGGGTGGAAAGGAAACTCTGCAGCACACGATTGTTTTCAGCCATCTGGGGGCTGAACTGCGCCATGGCCCTGGCCTGCAAACGCACAGCCTCGCTCGATTTGACGTGCGCTCCGGAACAATTTTTTCGTGTTTCCGCCGTTACATCTGCAACCATAGCGGAAATCACCCGGCGAACCGTTTCATGGACAATTCTGGGCCGTTCCAAGCCGGGATGAAGCTTAAGCACGTTGGAAAGCGCTTCGCCTACGAGCGGAATATCCCCCAGATCGATAATGTCAAATAACTTGGCGCGAAGGCCATCGTCGATGTCATGGGCATTGTAGGCAATATCATCAGCTATGGCTGCCACTTGCGCTTCGACTGAAGGATAGGTTGATATACGAAGATCATGGGCCTCGTTGTATTCAATAACCGCCTGCGGGAGCCCCTTGTCCCTTAAGTGGCCGACACCATGTCCATGCGAGTCGATAAGCGGGCCATTGTGTTTCACCAGCCCTTCAAGTGTCTCCCAAGTAAGATTAAGTCCATCAAAATTCGCGTATTTCCTTTCAAGTTTGGTGACAATCCGCAGAGACTGCGCGTTGTGATCAAAACCGCCAAAAGGGTGCATCAGCTTGTCGAGCTCGCGTTCACCCGCATGGCCGAATGGCGTGTGCCCAAGATCATGCGCAAGCGCCAGCGCTTCCGTCAAATCCTCGTCAAGCCCAAGCACCCGCGCAATAGAGCGGGCAATTTGGGCAACTTCAATGGAATGTGTTAACCGGGTTCTGTAATGATCGCCCTCATGATAGACAAAAACCTGGGTCTTATGCTTGAGGCGGCGAAAGGCCGAACTGTGGATCACGCGGTCCCGGTCGCGCTCGAAAGCCGAGCGTGGCGGGCTTTCAGCCTCCGGAAACAGCCGCCCCCTGCTCTCCTCGGGTTTTGCCGAATAACTTGCAACCAAACGCTTCATTCCGCCCTGCCATTGACATTCAGCCCCGCAGGACCGACATAAATACCCATGGAAAGCACCATAAACATAACTGCCCGCGCCGCAAACCGCATTCGCGAGATTGCAGCTGTCGAAAGTCAAAAGCTGGGCCTGCGGATTTCGGTTAACGGCGGCGGATGCTCGGGTTTCCAATATGAATTTGCCATGGCGAGCGAGAGGGCCGATGACGACATGGCCTTCGAAAAGGACGGCGCAACGGTTCTCGTTGACCCGGTTTCGCTGGAATACATGGCAGGATCGACCGTCGATTTTGTTGACGATTTGATAGGCCAGGCCTTCAAGGTGCAGAACCCACTCGCCAAGGCTTCTTGCGGCTGCGGAACCAGCTTTACCGTTTAGGGAACGCGATGCGGGTTGCCACATGGAATGTTAACTCGGTCAAGGCCCATTTGGATGTCGTAACCCGCTGGCTAAGCGAAGCAATGCCTGATGTGGTTTGTCTGCAAGAAATCAAATGCGAAGACCAAAATTTCCCGACTTCGGTTTTTGCGGACTTGAATTACACTGCCGCGGTGCATGGCCAGAAGACCTATAACGGCGTCGCCATACTCTCCAAATTTCCGCTCGAAAATGTCATTCGCGGATTGCCAGGCAGCAGCAGCGATGAACAGGCGCGCTACATCCAGGCAACGGTGATTGACGGCAAGAACAATCCAACCATCGCCTCTATCTATCTGCCAAATGGCAATCCGGTGAACTCAGACAAATATCCCTATAAGTTGTCTTGGCTTGACCGTTTGACAGACCATGCCCGCGCGCTGATGAAACTTGAGGAGCCATTGATTTTGGCTGGCGACTATAATGTCATCCCCGCTGCGATTGATGCCAAGACACCCAGCCAATGGGTGAATGACGCGCTTTTTCTGCCTGCCACCCGATTAAAATTTCAGGAACAAGCGGCTTTGGGATTGACCGATGCATTCCGCTCCTTGCATCCCACGACCGCCAACCAATATACTTTTTTTGACTATCAGGCCGGCGCCTGGCAGCGCGGCAATGGCATTCGCATTGACCATATGATGCTGTCACCACAGGCCGCTGACAAACTCATGTCAGCCCATATCGAAAAACACGTGCGCGGCTGGGAAAAACCTTCAGACCACGTGCCCCTCGTGATCGAGATATAGAAAAACCCGCCGACTAAGTCGGCGGGTTCTGCAGGGGAGTGTAGGGAATTACTTGGGTGCTTTTACGCCAAACGCAGCGAAGCTGGCCTCGAAAGGCTTGAAGGCCTCCTTGGCGGTGGCAACATAAAGTTCGTTCATCTTGGTGGCCTGCGCCACGAAAGCTTCATAAGCTTCCTTGGCATAGCCCTGCTGGACCTCAAAAGCCTTCTCGATGGACTTTGTCGCAGTTGCGCGTTCAACTACTTCGGTGCCTTTTTCAAAGGATTTACGTGAAAAATCAGTGACTTCCTGCGCAATGCCCTGCAGACCCTTGGTCAATGCAGTAGCTGAGGCAACGTACGCTTCATAACCGTCTTTACCCATAGCTTGAAAATCCTCAAATGACTTGTTCATAATTCTCTCCAATTGATCTCAGTTGTTTACTGATTGATCTCTTATATGTGCGCCGCACCATTAATGTCAAGTTTATTTTGCACTGCAACATAAAAAAGTTAAATTCAGTTGGTGCGCATCACGAATTTACCCGTTAGTAAGGCTAAAACCGATAGGTTAGCCGACCGGTATCAGGATCGATTTGGTGTAACTGAAATGAATTTTGCCGACTTAAGAAAGCCGCGCGAAGCCTATGGCGGCACGTTGACCCGCATCATGATGTTGCTGCTGGCCTGCATTCTAGTCTTTGGAATCCCCGGTTTGGCAGAGGCCAAACCCGGGTTTTCGGCAATTGCCATTGATGCCCGAACCGGCAAGATTCTCTATGCGAATGGCGCAGACGAAGTCCGCCATCCCGCTTCACTCACGAAAGTCATGACGCTTTACCTGCTATTCGAAGATCTCAAATCCCGCACGATCAAGCTCAATACGGATCTCATCGTTTCCCGCCGCGCCGCCGCCATGGCGCCCTCCAAAATTGGCCTGAAACCGGGTTCTACCATTTCTGTCGAAAATGCCATCAAGGCGCTCGTAACAAAATCCGCCAATGACGTGGCTGCCGCAATCGGAGAGAACCTCGCCGGCAGCGAAGCTAATTTTGCTGTCCGCATGACAAAGACGGCCCGCGAGATTGGCATGTCGAAAACCACCTTCAAGAATGCTTCAGGCCTTCCCAATCCGGCGCAAGTGACCACCGCCCGCGACATGGCCACATTGAGCTTACGGATCCAAAGGGATTTTCCGGAATATTACCCCTATTTCCGCATTACCTCATTCACCTACAAGGGACAGACAATGCGGACTCACAACCGGTTGCTTGGGCGCTTTCAGGGGACTGATGGCATCAAGACGGGCTATATTGCAGCGTCTGGATTCAATCTTACAACTTCGGCAAAGCGTGGCAATAAGCGGATTGTCGGCGTTGTCCTCGGCTCCAGTTCCGGCAATGCCCGCAACAAATACATGATGAACATGCTGGAGAAGGCTTTCCCCAAATGTGTCGAAGGAGCCACCATTGCGGCGCTGGCAGGATCATCGAAAGGTGCAATTGACCCGCTCGCCAAATTGAGAACACCTGCCAAGACTGCGGTTACCGACGGGCCGCTTGAGACCAAGGTTTTGGAGGCAAAGATTGAAGACCTGGTTGCTGAACCAACAGACAAGCCGGTGAAGACTGCTAACGCTGGCGCTGCCCTTCCCGCCAAGCTGCCGTTCGCCGTCAAAAATGAGTCTGCCGAAGCCACTGTTGCGCCTATTGATCCGACGTGGAAAATACAAATTGGGGCCTACCCAAAAAAGGAAGAAGCCCGCCTGAAACTGCAGGAAATTCGTGCCTCCGGGTACAGCTTTCTGAGTGGCAAGCAAGCCTTCACCGTAGAGGTGCAAAAAGGCAAGGAAACCATATTCCGCGCCCATTTTTCCGGCTTCACCCAGAAAACCGCCAAGGCCGCCTGTTCGAAGCTCTCAAAAAAAGGGCTGGAATGCGTGACCCTTTCACCTCAGTCGTGAGTGAGCATTTCCTTGGCTTGATTGATCTTGGTTGCCAGATAATCAGAGCCACCACGATCAGGATGGAATTCTTTCATCAGGCGGCGGTGGGCATTTTTTACGTCCTCCGGTGTTGCCCCGGCCTTCAACCCCAAAACCGCCAGCGCCTCGTCAACTGACATGGCGCTCGCGCCAAAATTGGGTGCCCGCTGCTCACCTTTCCAAATATCGCGCCACTCGGGCTTATGACGATCAAGCCACGCCTCGAGAAGTGAAAGACTCTGATCAGACACACCCGCGCATTGCGTGTAGAGTGCGCGCAAATTGTCGAGGTTCATGTCCTCAAGTCTGGTGTTCTTGAATGGCCCGGACAGGACCAGCCCCGACATTTTACCTGAGTCATGATCGAGTTCCATGGCCAGAATGGAGGTTGCCACCCTGGATTTTTGCCCAGCAGATTTGCTCGCCCAGGGAAACCCATTTGGAAAAGCAGAGGCATGGCCAATCAGTGCAAGCCCGATGGCAAACAGCGGCGCGGCGAACTGCGCTTTGCCGGTTAGCGCCAAAACAGCGGAGACGACAATCAGCGCACCACCCGCCAGTTTTTTGGAAAGGCCTTTTGATTGCGCCGGGGTTGCACGGGCAAAAGTCCTGATCAGCCACAGGCCGCCAAAAACAATAACAAGCGCGATAATGAAACTGGGCATGTCTTTCCTACTTGAGCTGCTTTAGCAACAAATCGGAACCACCGCCCTTGCTTTTTGCATGGTTCTCAAGCGCCGTTCTGCCGCCAGCCGCATAGACCGCCACGGCCGACAGCAATTCGCGCAGCATGTGCGCAGAACCCTCATTGAGTTTGAAATAGGCTCCGCGGCTGAGCTTGGCGATTTCACGAAAGGCTCGTTCGGCCACGCCGTCATTTCCATCTTGAAACATGAAGATTGGTGTCCCCTGCAAGCCGATTTCACCCGCCGCCTGGCACAAGGCATCAATGTTTTCCTCCATCGCATCGCCCACATAAACCACCGCATTCACCTTGATGGAACTTATCTCTTTCTTGATGTGCGCCAGTGTCCTCCCGATCTGCGTATGACCGCCCCGGCAATCCACAGTGGTCATGAGTTTTGCCAGCGCTTTGGGCTGGCTCACCCACTTTGAAGCGCGGCATTCATCAAAGCCCCTGAAATAAACAAGTTGCACATCCAGCCCGCCAATCCGAGCCGTCTCTGCAAACATCTCGGATTGAATGGACATTGCCCGGTCCCAGCTCGGTTGCCTGCTCATGGTCGCATCCATGGCAAAAATCAGCTTGCCCCGGTCGCCGGTTTTAGAGACAGGCGGCAGCCCGCGCACCTTTTCCAGAAAGGCCGAAACATCGCCCTCGCTCTTTTCAGGCAATGAATTTGGTGGCTTGGCCATCAGTTAGAACCTATTGACAGGTTTCGACCTTGAACATTTTGAGATTCTTCAGCTTGCCTTCAAGCGCGAATTCGCCGTAATCCATGACCAGTCCAGTGGAAACGCCATTTTGGTACATATCAAAACTGATCTCATAGATCGGTGTTTCAACATTGGCATCATCTGTCGAGTAATAACCAATGCTAACCGGCCACGATGGCATTGCTTGAAGCGCTGCGGCGGCTTGATTTGCGGCATCTTCTTTGCTCTCTCCCGCATTGACCTTTTTGCCGATGGAGCTGATCGCCCGCACCGTCTTGTCTTCATCAGAGCCATCATAGACCAGCGACGTATCGCGCACCTCGCCCTTTTCCGCCGCCTCCATCAGGCGCAGCTGATGGCGCATGGGAAATATGGTTTCTGGCGCAATTGTAAAATTCTTCACGGCCGGCAAATTGATAACGCCCTCGCCCGGACCGTCCCTTTCGGAGCGGGTCACACTCAATCGCTTCTCGCTTTCCTGCTTGCTGTCCACAAATTCCTTCTGGCTGTAATTCATGGTCAAGCCGTCGCCAGTTTCCCAGGACGATGACTGCGAATCAATAAGCCGTGAATTGCCTTCCTTGTAGTCGAACTGGTTCACCAGGCGAAAGTTCACGGTCCAGCCATCGCACTCGCTGCCAGACACTTCATAGGCCATTAGTCCTGAAACGGCCCCAATCGCGGCCCCCTGGCTGGAGCGCAGAAGCTTCAAATCATAAACGGCCCGGTGGGGCACAACTGCCGCAGCCATCGCGGCATTGCTGAATGTCAACAAACCTGCAAATAATAGAACTCTTCTCAACACCCTTGAATCTCCGTCGCTGTAGTGGTCCATTGCCTTGCAAATCAACTTGATTTGATAGCATTTAGGTTAAGGCATAGAGAAGGCTACAACAATGGCAAAAGCAAGAATTCTTGTGACCCGCAAGCTTCCCGACGAAGTGGAAGGGCGCTTGGCGCGGGATTTCACGGTGACGCTGAACGCCGACGACAGGGGCATGGGTTCTGCGGAGATTGCCAAAAAGGCGAAGGACTTTGACGCCCTGCTCATCGCCTCATTGGACAAGTTTCGTGATGGTGTCATTGAAAGCCTGCCAGCGTCCATCCGCATGATCGCGACAGTTTCGGTGGGTGTGGACCATATTGATTTTTCCGCTGCCAAGGCAAAGAACATCGCGGTATCCAATACACCAGACGTGTTGACTGACGCCACCGCCGACATTGCCCTGCTTCTCATGCTGGGAGCCGCGCGCGGCGCCGTCTGGGGCCACCAGATGGTGAAGGGCAACAAATGGCCTCCACCTTCAATGGTAACACCCCTGGGGCTTGATGTGAGCGGCAGGAGACTAGGCATCCTCGGCATGGGTCGAATTGGCCAAGCGGTCGCAAAACGGGCGGCGGCCTTCAACATGGAACTGCATTATCACAATCGCAAACGTGTGGATCCTGCTCTTGAGCATGGCGCCGCCTATCATGCCAAGCTTGATGACATGCTGCCCCACTGTGATTTTATTTCCATCAACTGCGCATCGACGCCTGACACGCGCGGCATCATTGATTCCAGGGCGCTGGGACTGCTGCCCCAAGGGGCCATTGTGGTGAATTCCGCCCGGGGCGATATTGTTGATGACGACGCCCTTATCGCGGGCCTGAAATCGGGGAAACTTGCAGCCGCCGGCCTTGACGTGTTCAAAGGCGAGCCAAACATCGATCCGCGCTATCGCGAACTGGATAACATCTTCATGCTGCCGCATCTTGGCAGCGCCACAAAAAATACCCGCATTGCCATGGGAATGCGGGCCGTAGACAACCTCGAAGCGTTTTTCAAAGGCAACAAGCCCCGCGATCTAATGACAGGAAATTAAAATGGGAAAAATTGATCTGAGATTAAGTGAGCTGGGAATTGTTCTCCCCACACCGGCCAAGCCCATAGCAAATTATGTGCCCTGGGTAAGAACTGGGAGCCTTGTTTTCATCTCGGGCCAGGGCGCTGTTCGCGACGGCAAGATTGAATATGCCGGAAAACTGGGCGACACGCTTTCCATTGAGGACGGCGTTGCCTCTGCCCGTCTGACAGCAATCAACATCATCGCCCATCTGCGCGACGCCTGCGACGGCGATCTGGACCGGGTAAAACGCTTCGTAAAGCTCTTGGGTCTCGTCAATTGCACGCCGACCTTTGGCGACCATCCGAAAATCATCAATGGCGCTTCCGATCTTTTCGTGGAGGTGTTCGGCGACAAGGGCCGGCATGCCCGCTCTGCTGTCGGCGCGCCTTCCCTGCCTTTCAATTTGTCAGTCGAGGTTGAAGCCATCGTCGAGGTCGAGTAGGTGAATGCGTTTCACGCCCCAAATACGGGAGTTGAGTTGGCTGGTTGCACGCGCAATTTCCCACCGCGGATTGCATGACAACGCCAAAGGCATAATCGAGAACACCGAAAGCGCCTTTGCCGCCGCAATCAGGCACGGATATGCGATAGAATGCGACCTCCAGCTTTCAGCCGACAGGGAAGCCATGGTTTTCCATGACGATACATTGGAGCGGCTCACGGAATCCACGGGCCGCGTGAAGGATTTCAATGCCCGCATCCTGCAGGGCATAAGGTTCAAATCGACATCAGACCGTATGCAAACTCTGGGTGATTTGCTTGAGCAAGTGGACGGCCGTTGCGCCCTTGTCATCGAACTGAAAACCCAATGGGATGGCGATAGCGCATTGGCGACACGCGCATTGGAAGTTTTGCGCGCGTATGATGGGCCCTACGGCCTGATGTCGTTTGATCCAGACATTTTGACGGTTCTGCGCGAACTCTCACCCACCACTGTGCGCGGCATCGTGGCTGATCGCGCAACCCATCCCCAGTACAATTTTCTCCCCCTCGGCCGCCGTGTTGAAATGCGAGGCCTCGCCCATATTGACCGCACGCAACCCCACTTCGTCTCTTATGATTGGCGCCACCTGCCGTTTGAGCCCATCACTGAAATCCGCCAACGCGGCCATCCCATAATCACGTGGACGCTGCGCTCCAAGGAGGCTGCTTCAAGGGCATTGCGCTACTGTGACCAAGTGACATTTGAGGGCTACACGCCTTGAAACTGCGGACTGTTGCCAGTGTCTTGGATATTCCGGCGAATGCGTGGAATGCCTGCGCCAACCCATCCGGCCATAACCCGTTCGTCACCCATGAATTTTTCCGCGCCGTTGAGGAAAGCGGGTCCGCTGTCGCCAGAACCGGCTGGCGCGGCCAGCACGTGGTTTGCGAAAACAAGCATGGCGAGGTCGAAGGCATCGCGCCCTGTTATCTAAAGTCCCACAGCCAGGGTGAATATGTTTTCGACCACGGCTGGGCGCAAGCCTTCCAGCGCGCGGGTGGAAACTACTATCCGAAGTTGCAAGCCTCCGTACCCTTCACACCCGTCACCGGCCCTCGATTGCTGGCAACCAAGGCGGGCACCCGAAAGCTTTTGGCGCAGGGCCTCGTCGCACTTTGCGAACAAACAAGCGCATCATCCGTCCACATTACCTTCCTGCCTGAAAGGGATTGGACTGGCGCCGATCCTGCATCATGGCTGCAACGGCAGGATATCCAGTTCCATTGGAACAATCGAGGTTATGTGAATTTCGACGACTTCCTTGCCAGCTTGTCTTCACCCAAGCGCAAGAATATCCGCAAAGAACGTCAAGCCGTCCGCGATGCCGGTATAAGCTTCGAATGGCTGACCGGGAAAGATTTGCGAGAACACCACTGGGACGCCTTCTTTGAGTTCTACATGGACACCGGATCGCGGAAGTGGGGATCGCCTTATCTGACCCGGAAGTTCTTCAGCCTGATCAGCGAGAACATGTCCCGATCCATCCTTCTAATCCTGGCCAAACGCGGGGGCCGCACGATAGCCGGCGCTCTCAACTTCATCGGCACCGATGCCCTCTATGGCCGCAATTGGGGCGCAACCGAAAATCACCAATTTTTGCATTTCGAAGCCTGTTATTATCAGGCGATTGAATTCGCCATCACTCACAAACTGAAGCGCGTTGAAGCAGGCGCGCAGGGCCAGCACAAGCTGGCCAGAGGCTATCTGCCAGTCAAGACCTACAGCCTCCACCACTTCGCCCACGCCGGACTTGGCCGGGCTGTGGGCGAATATCTGGAACAGGAACGCCACTCTATCGACCACGACCAGGCCCTGCTTGCAGAACATTCGCCGTTTCGGCATGAAGTGGAGGACTGAACCGGAGTCCGCCCATGACCTACGATCCCAACAACATCTTCGCCAAGATCCTGCGCGGCGAAATTCCATGCCACAAGATTTACGAGGATGAACATACGCTGGCGTTCATGGATGTCATGCCGCAAGTCGACGGCCATTGCCTGGTGATCCCGAAAGTTGGATCGCGCAATCTGCTGGATGCGGAAGTGCCAACTTTGGCCTCACTCATGGCGACTGTTCAGAAGGTAGCCAGCGCCGCCAAGGCCGCCTTCAATGCAGGCGGCGTTCAAATCCGCCAGTACAACGAGGAAGCCGCGGGCCAGACAGTGTTTCACCTGCACATCCACATCCTGCCACTGAGTGAGGGACAATCACTCCGCCCGCACACCGGCAAAATGGCTGACCACGCGGTGCTGGCAAAACACGCCGAACTGATTACTTCACTTTTGCGGGCTTTTTCTTCGCCACAGGCTTAGCTTCTACCTTTTTGTTCCTTGGCAGCGATTTCCGCTCTGGTGGCTTTGGCAGGCTCTTTTCTTCGTCCCGTCCCAAATACTGGAAGGCCAGTTCATCGCCCTTCAGGAGAATGCGAACCGTGCCGCCCTTGGCCAGCTTTCCGAACAGCACTTCTTCGGCCAGCGGCTTCTTGATGTGCTCCTGAATGACGCGGGCAAGCGGACGCGCTCCCATCTGCTGGTCGTAGCCTTTCTTGGCCAGCCAATCGGCAGCCTCGGTTGAAAGCTCTATGTTGATCTGGCGCTCGGACAATTGCGCTTCGAGCTGGAGGATGAACTTCTCCACCACCTTGCGGACAATGTCCGGCGGCAGGTGGCTGAAGGCAATCACGGCATCGAGACGATTGCGGAACTCCGGCGTGAACATGCGGGTGATCGCTTCGTTATCATCGGCATCGCGAACCGAATTGCCAAAACCGATGGCCGAGCGGGCCATATCAGACGCGCCGGCGTTCGTGGTCATCACCAGAATCACATTGCGGAAATCAACTGACTTGCCGTTGTGGTCGGTGAGCTTGCCGTGATCCATGACCTGCAACAGGATGTTGAACAGATCCGGATGGGCCTTTTCGATTTCATCGAGCAGCAGAACGCAATGGGGATGCTGGTCAATGCCATCGGTCAAGAGGCCGCCCTGATCAAAACCCACGTAGCCGGGAGGCGCGCCGATGAGACGCGACACCGAATGGCGCTCCATATATTCCGACATGTCAAAGCGCAGCATGTGAACGCCAAGAACCTCAGCCA